>JAUIKX010000143.1 GCA_030430515.1 Gammaproteobacteria bacterium
GGCGACGAATTCTGCACCGACGACACCGACTACCAGCAGTTCCGCGCGATGGTCCGCGCGGAGGCCTGGCAGAAAGACATCCTGGGCAAGCCGCTTGAAGAGCGGCGCGCTTTCGGCCGCATGCTCCGTGAGCAGAGCCGCGCAACCAACGCCAACAAGGCAGCGAACATCATGGACGTCAACACGGATGCCGTGCGCGCAGCGTTGCAACATCACGATGCCACACGGCTGATTCACGGCCACACGCATCGCCCGGGCGTGCACGCTTCAGAACAACGCTACGTGCTCGGCGCATGGGAGCGCTGCGGCTGGTATCTCGAACAGACTGGAAGTGTTTTTTCGCTGAGGAATTTCAGCCTGGCACGCCGCTATGAAACCTGAAAGCATCGTCGGCGCTTTCAATCAGCGAAGCTTCGAGCGCAAGTAGCGACGCCAGCCGCTCATCGATCGGCTCGGGAGATACCTCCGCTGCATAGTCGAGATAAATGCGAAAGTGCCGCGCTTCCGATTCACACAGCCCACGGTAGAACTCCGCAAGCTCATCATCCAGCACACTCTGCAGACGGAGAAAACGTTCGCAGGAACGTGCCTCCACAACCGCGCCGATCAGCAGCACATCGACGAGCCGGGCCGGCTCATGCGTGCGGCCCCAATCGCGAAGACCGCCCGCATAGCGCGACGCACTGAGATGCCGGTACTCGATAGCCCGCTTGCGCATAACGCTGAGTACCTGCTCGAAATGCCGCAACTCTTCACGGGCCAGTTTCGATAGGCGCATGAGCAGCTGCGGGTGATCCACATATCTGTAGAGCAGGCTGAGCGCCGTGCCGGCCGCCTTCTTCTCGCAGTTGGCATGATCGATCAGCAGCACATCCAGGTGGTCTGGCACTGCCGCCAGCCACGCTTCAGGAGTCGGGCAGCGTAGAAAGCGCTCTATCTCCTGCATCAGAGCGCTGACACGCGAAAGCTGTGTTCAAAATGCGCCAGCGAGCGCTGGAAAATATCGCTGTCGATCGCCTTGAGCAGATCCAGTGCTTCCGCGGCGCCGTCCGGCGTGCAGAAGCCGCAATCTGCAATCGGTCGGTTCGTACTGACGAGCCGGCGGAGCAGCTCGTACGCGAGAAGCGCCCAGGGTTCGTCTTCCGGCAGCTTGTAATGCCGCACCGCACCTTCGAAACATTGCCAGTCAGCCACTTCCAGAGCGCTGCTTACGGCCGCTGCACGAACCTCGAACAATCGTCGCCACACGGCATTCTGCTGCGCTGCGGAAAAGCTGTTCCATTGATCGATTTCGTGCGCATAGCGCTTGCAGCCCCGACAGACCCTGTCGCCGAACGTCGTAGAGCAGATGCCTACGCAGGGCGTGGATTTCTGAAGGTTTTGGCGCGGCGTTGTCACCAGCCCATTAGATCAATTCGACACGTTCGCTTCAATGCGCAGCAAAGGTCAGCCGCACGCTCAGCCGGCGCAAGCCCCGTGACAGTTCGTGCGCTGTTTTCGGACGGGCTTCGGGGTTGTAGAGGGCTTCCTCCAACGAGGTGGTCAGTGCCTGCACCTGATCAGGCTCGACTCCGACCGACTCGCCTACCCGGGCGACAAACGCGCCGGGCGTTTCACCCGGTTCCTGAGCAAATCCAAGGCGGCTGGCGCGGGCGACAAAGCGGCGATAGGCACGAACAACCGGGTCACGGCTCTTCGGGCGTCGACGAAAGAACAGCAGGAGCGCTGTCAGGGCGAGGCAAAGCGCTCCAAGCGCAAGCATCACCAGGCCAACACGAGCCGGAGTCAGCTCGCCCAACCAGCGGCTCAGAAATTTCTCCTGAACGCCGCCATCGAAGCCGACGACGAACATGTTCCAGTTGTGCTCGACGGAATCGAACATGTACAGCATGCGACCGAGCATGCTGGTATCGCCCATCCGTGCGTTGGTCAGAGCAGAAAGCGATTGCCGGTCCTGCGACGAAAGCGCCGCGGCAAGCCCCTGCTCCACGCGTTCCGGCGCAACGGCTCCCGTCGGATCGTAGCGCCGCCAGCCTTTTCCCTTCACCCAGACTTCAGCCCAGGCGTGAGCATCGTACTGGCGGACGACCAGATGCCCTGATAGGGGATTCAGCTCGCCGCCCAGATAACCACCGACCATCCGCGCAGGTATGCCCACGCTGCGCATGGCGTAGACAAACGCGCTCGCATAGTGCGAACAGAACCCGGATTGCGTGTCGAACCAGAAGGAATCGATATAGCCCGACCTCGGCAGCGCCGGCGGGTTGAGCGTGTAATGGTAGGGCTGTGAGCGGATGCGTGACAGCAACGCCTCGGCAAAGCGCTCCGTGTCCGGGTTGCTGAGATAAAGCTTACGCGCGTAACCATCCATTCGAGGGTTGCGACTGTCCTCTGGAATGTAGGTCTCGTGCTGTGCCTCAGGTTCGGTCAGCCTGACACCAAAATCCGCCCCCGGCGCAGATGCCATACGGTAACGAAACACCGAAAGTATGGGATCACGAGTGAGCATGCGCAGATCCGGCGTCAGCTTCGCTCGGGCATCGAGCTGCGCGGGGACAGCTAGGCCGTAGAGCCAGTTCTGAGCGGTCGGCTCCAGCAGCACTTCGTAGCCCAGCTGCCTTGATGCACCCATGCGGATGCGCGGCTGTCCGGGCGGCACATCTCCGGCTTTCCAGCGCCCGTCCTCCAGAACGTTGTAAACGACACCCCGCCAGTACAACTGCTTGTAGAGAACGGGGGTGCCATCGTCGAACACCACACGGAACGCGACCGAATCAGACTGGGTAAGTTCCGCAAGATCGCCTGGAGAAACCTCCTCCTGCAGACCGATGGCGTTATTGCCCGGCACAGGTACGTTCCAAAGCGGCATGACGCGGGGAAAGAAGAGAAAGAGCACCACTGTGAGCGGCAATGCCTGGAGCAGAAGTGACGTGGCCAGACGCACGGAAGCCATGGGTCGAACACGGGTGTGCATCTGATTCAGGCCGACCATCGCCGCGGTGACGATGATCACCGCCAGAAACTCATACAGCGCCACGAACAGTCCCTGCTCAAACAGAAACTCCGTGGCCACCACGAAGTAAGCGAGAAAAATCACGACGTACGCGTCGCGCCGGGATTTCATTTCCACCAGCTTGAACGCGAAGGCGAGCACCAGCAGAGAAACGAACGCTTCGAGGCTGAACCCGTTGCTGCTGGACAGAATCACACCGATGCTGCCGGACACAACCAGCGCTGCTTTGATGATGCGGCTGGGAAAGTCCCAGCGCCCCTGATAGACCAGAGTTCGCCAGCAACCGCATACGAAGCACACAATGATGATCCAGGGTGATAGCTGCATCGCATGCGGCAGCACGACCGCGGCCTGAGCGACCATCAAAAGCGCCAGCGCGTTGCGGGGTATCTGCGACCCGATCCCGGCTCTGTCTTCAGCGGCCATACAGCGCCAACTCCCGGAGCACAGTTTCCAGATGAGCTTCGCCGATGCCCGGTTGCAGGCGGACATTCATCGCCGGCAGCTCCAGACCGAACTCGCGATCTTCTCTGGTCGCCCGCAGCGCCATACCGGTCAGCCTCTGCAGGCGGGCCTCCGTATCACCCTGCACGTCATCGAAACGCAGCCAGAGCCGGGGCTCCTGATAGCTCGTAAAACGCTTGACCTGCAGATCGCGCCCATCCGAGCGGGCGTAGGAACGCCAGATCACGTGTTTGATCGGGTCGCCCCGGGTATAGGCTTTGATATCCGTGAAATCATCGCTGCCAAGCGGATCCACCAGAACCCCTTCGTCCCGCCTGCCGCTGGTGAAGCGCGGCAGGTTCTCAAAGATCGGCTTGGGATAGACGAGCGCCCGGGCGTTCAGATCCACCCATGTCCATGCGCGCAGCAGGCCGAGCGGATAGTAGGTTTCGATCAGCAGCCTGCCTGGATCCAACCAGCCGCGATGCGAACCGCGGACATAGAGGCGCACGACATCGGCTTCCTTGTCAGCAAGCTCTGCCCATTGCCGTATGCTGCCCGGCCAGCCCAGCTGCACCCCCTCCCGCCCACGGCCGCTGGGCCTGACGACGCGAACGCTGAACTGAACGTCCTCACCGACGAACCCTGGTCGCGATTCAGCAAGTTCCAGGCGCAGTCCAGACAGGTTTCTGAACGTGTATAGAATGGTCACCATAAGCATGGCGCCCAACAGAAATGCCAGGCCGAAAACCAGGCTCGCCTGATAGTTAATCGCGCCGATAATCAGCAGCGCAATGAAAAAGCCAAAAACGAAACCCGTCTTCGTCGGAAAGATGAAAACGTTCGACTGGCTGAGGGTAATGCTGGAGCTGGGCGGTATCCGCCGTTCGAGAAACTGCTCGAAACGCTCGTTTAGTACGCCCTCGGACACGTTGCGAGCCTAAACGACATCGACATTGGACAGCAGCTTCTGCACCAGGGCACCACCGCCATGGCCCGAGAAATCAGCCGACTCGCGAAGCCGGTGCTCTACTACCGGGCCAAGAACCGCCTGAACGTCTTCAGGTACGACATGGCGTCTGTCCTGCAGGAGCGCCCATGCCCTGGCCGCCTGAAGCAGTGCCAGGGTTCCCCTCGGAGACAGCCCGTAGGCGAACTCACCACCCTGCCGCGTGTAGCCGACAAGTCTCTGAACGTAGTCGATCAGCGGGTCCGCAACCTTCACTGCATCCACTGCGGACTGAACCTGCTTGAGGCCGTTGAGGTCGAGTTGCGGCTCCAGGTCGGCCAGTTTGCGCCTGCCGTCACCGCCACGAAGCAGCTCGCGCTCCGCATCCGGATCGGGGTAGCCGAGTGCGATCCGCATGAGAAACCGATCCAGTTGCGACTCGGGCAGCGGGAACGTGCCTGACTGTGTCACCGGATTTTGTGTGGCAATGACGAAAAAAGGCTCTGGCAACTCGAGAGGCTGACCTTCCACCGATACCTGGCGCTCCTCCATCGCTTCCAGAAGCGCGCTCTGACTCTTGGGCGTCGCGCGGTTGATCTCGTCTGCGAGAACCACCTGCGCAAAGAGCGGCCCCCGCATGAATTTCAGCGTGCCGGTTTCGCGGTCGAAGATGGAAGTGCCGATGATGTCTGAAGGGAGCACGTCCGAGGTGAACTGCACCCTGTTGTAGCTGAGACCCAGCACCCGGGCCAGCGCCTGCGACAGCAGCGTTTTACCCATGCCGGGAAGGTCTTCGATGAGCAGGTGCCCTCGCGCGAAAAGACACGCCAGCGCAAGCTGAACCTGCCCCGATTTACCCAGGAGCACGCCGTCCAACGACGAACGAACGCGGCTGATGGCATCCATCACCTGCGTTCTGCTCGCCTCAGGCGTGATTGTGTAGTTCGGGGACGCTGGGCTCCCTGCTTTGCTCAGCTGCACGGCGTTTCTTGCTTTCGTCGTTTCGGTGCAACGATAGACGTTGTAAATATTCCGCGTCTATGTCGCCCGTCACGTAATTCCCGTCAAACACCGAACACTCGTAAGTTTCTATGTTGGGGTTCCCCTCGTGAGCCGCCAGGATGAGGTCGTCGAGACGCTGGTACAGAAGCCAGTCGGCGCCGATTTCCTGACAGATTGCATCGACATCGCCGACACGAGCGACGAATTCCTCCTCTGCCGGGAGGTCGATACCGTACACATTCGGATAGCGGACCGGCGGTGCCGCCGAGGCGACGAAGACCTTTTTGGCCCCGGCGTCGCGCGCCATCTGCACGATGCGGCTGATGGTCGTGCCGCGCACGATCGAATCGTCCACCAGCAAGACGTTTTTGTCCTGGAACTCCAGAGGTATGGCGTTGAACTTCTGGCGCACCGATTTTTTCCGTTCCTGCTGTCCAGGCATGATGAACGTGCGCGGAATGTATCGATTCTTGACAAAACCTTCTCGAAATTTCACATCGAGTTTGTGCGCAAGCGGCATTGCGCAGGTGCGCGAAGTCTCCGGGATCGGAATCACCACATCGATGTCGTGCTGACCATCCGGATACATTTCGAGAATACGGTCTGCCAGATACTCCCCCATGCGGAGCCGGGATTTGTAAACGCTGATGCCATCCATGATCGAGTCAGGCCGCGCCAGGTACACATGCTCGAAAATGCAGGGGATGAGACGGGAATTCTCGGCACACTGCCGCCGATGCAGCGTGCCGTCGAGGGTCACGAATACCGCTTCGCCGGGCGCCACGTCGTCGTAGAGCTCAAACCCAAGTACATCGAGAGCAACGCTTTCCGATGCCAGCATGAACTCATCGTGCCGGCCACCACGCCGCCGACCGATCACCAGAGGACGTATCCCCAGCGGGTCGCGGAAACCAAGCATGCCGAGCCCCAGAACCAGGCTGACGGCCGCGTACGCACCCTTGCAGCGTTCATGCACCACCCGCACCGCTTCAAAGACGTCTTCGTGGGAAGGGTTGAGCTTGCCGAGCGCACGCAGCTCATGGGCAAAGACGTTGAGCAGAACTTCAGAGTCACTGTCGGTGTTGATGTGCCGCATCTCTTCGCGAAAAAGATCCACCTTGAGCTTTTCCGCGTTGGTCAGGTTGCCGTTGTGAGCAAGTGCAATACCGTAGGGCGAGTTCACGTACATCGGCTGAGCCTCTGCACTCGAGGCACTGCCCGCAGTCGGATAACGGACGTGCCCGATACCGATGTTCCCCTGCAGGCGCAGCATGTGCTTCTGCTCGAACACATCGCGCACGAGACCGTTGGCTTTGCGCAGCGCAATTTTCTGCTGCTCGTGGTCAATGGTGACGATCCCAGCCGCATCCTGGCCGCGATGCTGAAGCACCGTGAGCGCATCGTACAGCTCCTGGTTAACGTTCCCTACACCAACGATGCCAACAATTCCACACACGTCAATCGACCTCCAATTTCAGTTTCCGGAAGCCGCCTGACCGGCCAGCTCCCAGACTCTCGCCCGCGCAGTGCCCACTAGAGACAATACATCATCCTCAAACGCCATGAGCTGACGCTGAAGCCGCGACTGCTGCCACCAGGGCGCGTCACCCACGAATGGTTGCAGCGCGATGAGAGCGACGATGCAGACCACCGCCCCTCTGGCGCCGCCAAAAACAAAGCCCAGCAGCCGATCAGTGCCGCTCAGGCCGGTGCTTTCAACCAGCCGGGCAACTGCCCATTGAACCATGCCGCCCAGAATCAGCGTCACACCGAAAACCGCGATGAAGCCGATGACCAACGCCGCGGTGGGGTTGTTGGCAATGCCCAGACGCTGCCCCACTTCCGGCCCGAAATAGAGCCCGGCCAGAAAAGCCAGCAGCCAGATCACCAGCGACAGAACCTCTTTGAAGAGCCCGCGAAACATACCCATCAACGCAGAAACGATCAGCACGATGACGATGACGATATCGAGGGTAGGCATCAGTTAGAAAAAGCCATCAGGTGGAAAAAGCCATCAAGCGCGCCGTGGTATCGAACTTCTCAGAGATGAGCTCGCGAAGCTGGTCGGCTTCTCCTTGATCCAGCACAGGGCCGACCGCCACCCGGTGCCGGATGCCTTCATCGGTTTTCGCAGTGGAGACAAATGCCTCGAAGCCACCTTTACGGAGCTGCTCACGAAATTGCAGCGCGTTGTCGCGATCGGCAAAGCTGCCGGTCTGCACAGCCCACACCGCCGTCTCCTCAGATGGCAGCGTCAGCACCGGCTGTCCGAGACGGGTGCCGTGAGTCGTATCGTAGCCCTCTTCATCCACCGCCTCGCTGAGCACTTTTGCATCTTCGAGGTAATCCGAGGCAGGCGCCACATCAGCCAGATCGGGCACAGACGGCACTTCAATGGGTTCTTCGATCGGATCGACGTGAACGGTCGCCACGCCCTCGCCGTCGAAGATCATGGGCAGCACGATCACGGCTACAGCAAAAAGGAACAGCGCACCCGTTACCCGGTAGCGCATGAACTCATCCATCGGTGGGCTGCCTCGACGACAGAAAATGATCCGAACGCAAGAATAACATCTCCTGGTCCTGTCGCCGAGCATGCAGCGTCATACGCGTCTGCGAACTGACTGAATGGCCGCCCCCGCTGAACGCGCTCAGCCAGCGCCTGCGCACTCAAGCCCCGCGGCCCTTCGGTAGAGACGAGAAACAGCGGAACCCACTCAAGGCCAAGCGCCTCGAGCACCTCCAGCGCAGGCTTGTCGGCTAACGCGCCATAAATCACAGCCGCGGGCCGTACCCCGCGGGCAGCCAGTTCCGCCTTCAGAAATGCCGCGCCGTGCGGGTTATGGGCAACGTCCAGCAGAAGCGTCCGGTCGGCCAAAGGAATCGCCTGCATACGTCCGGGCAGGCGCACCGAGGCAAGTACTTCGGTCGTCGTCGCTCGATCCAGGGGAAGAAGCGTCGAGCAGGCCAAGGCGGCAAGCGCGAGGTTGTGCGCGGGCAGCCCGGCGCCCAGAACGACGCCATCGAGCGCGGCAGCGGAAGAATCATCTGACACCTGCAGTACGGATTGGTCGTCGACCCGGAAATGTGTGCCGAACGCGGCAACGTCACACCCGAGCGATGCCGCATTGAAAAGCACGCTTTCCGGCATATCAGCACCCAGAATGACCCGCTGGCCTGGCCTCATGACCCCGGCTTTCTCTGCACCGATCTGCTCGACGTCGTCGCCCAGGTATGCCTGGTGGTCGAGCCCGATACTGGTCACCACAGC
>JAUIKX010000144.1 GCA_030430515.1 Gammaproteobacteria bacterium
CGAACTCGTGGAGGCGCTGAAAAACGCTCTGATCGAACTCGAAGCAGCAGAGGGTACGCAGCCGGGCGGCAACCGTTTCGAAGGCAGCCGCACCATCCGCATCTACAATCTGCTGGCCAAGCATCGAATTTTCGAAGAGGTGCCCACACACCCGGCGGTGCTGCCGATTGTCGAAGGTGTGCTTGATCGTGAATGCCTCGTTTCCTCGCTGTCCTCCATTGCCATCGATCCTGGCGAGTGCGCTCAACCCATTCATGCTGACGACACCCTCTTCGATTGGCCGCGACCGCATCGGGCGATTGTCTGCAACTCCATGTGGGCGCTCACGGATTTCACTGAAGCCAACGGTGCCACGCGCATCGTGCCCGGCAGTCATCGCTATGCTGACAAGCCGGAATACGGTTCGCTCCCCGATAGTATTCCTGCTGAGATGCCGGCCGGCAGCGTGCTCATCTGGAACGGCAGCCTCTGGCATGGTGGTGGCGCAAACACAACGGATGAGCGTCGAGTGGGTATCGCCATGAATTACTGTGCGGGCTATCTGCGGCAGCAGGAAAATCAGCAGCTCGGCATCCCGCTCGAACGAGCGCGCGCATTTTCACCGCGGCTGCAGGCGCTGGCAGGCTTTGGCACCTACAAACATCTCATGGGGCACATCGATAAGCGCAGCCCCGTTCAGGCGGTGCTGGGTGGAGACGATGGATTTCAGAATGTCTGGGATCTGGCGGATTCCTGAGTCCGATGTTCTATCTGTACCATCACAATGACCTGCACCGGCTGGCAGACATTTTCTCCATGTTGCGCAGCGCGCAGAGCGCGGGTCCGCTGCAGAGCGATCAGGTGCTGGTGCCCAATGCCGGTCTCGGCCGCTGGCTGAAGATGCATGTGGCCGAGCGCGACGGTATTGCAGCCAACATGGAAACGCTGCTGTCCGCGCCTTTTCTGTGGAACCTCATCTCCAGCAGTCTGCCGGGAGGCCAGCAGGACAGTTCAGCCTACCAGCGCGAAAATCTGCGCTGGCACCTCTATGCTCTTCTGCCTGAAATCAGCGGCGAGGTTGTTGAGATCGCGCGGTATCTCGAGGGTGATAACCCGGAGGTACGGCGGTGGCAACTCGCCGAGCAGCTGGCTTCTATATTCGATGAGTACCTGATCTATCGGCGCACCATGCTGCTCGGCTGGGAGCGTGGTACCAGCGGATCCGAGCCACCGGAAAACTGGCAGGCGCCACTCTGGCGCGCGCTGGTATCACGTCTCGGTCGCGGTCATCGGGCCAGAGCGCTTGGTGAGTTCGTGCGTCGGGCGGAGGCTGGTGAGCCCCTCGAACGTCGCCATTGGCCCGAGCGGGTTTACTGCTTTGCTCTGGGTACCCTGCCTCCGGACTACCTGCGGCTTCTGTATGCATTGGCGCAAACCGCTGATGTGCATTTTTTCATGCACAACCCCAGCGAAGTCTACTGGGGCGATATTCAGGCACAGCCGATCACCTTGAGCGAACCGCCCGACGCGTCGTTGTTGCCCGGTGAAGAGAAGGTGTTTGACGGGCATCCGTTGCTGGCGAGCCTGGGTCGGCCGGCGCGAGACTTCATCCGCCTCATCTATTCCGATGAGTTTGATGGCATTCGCGAGCTGGAGTTGGGTGATGCGTTGAAATACGAAGACCCGGGTGACGCGACGCTGCTCAAGCGGTTGCAGAGCGGTGTCATTCGCATGCAGGCCTTTCCGGAGAGGGAAGAGCAGCAAACCCGGGAGCGGGATTTGCAGGACCGATCGTTTCAGGTGCACGCCTGTCACGGCGTGCTCCGTGAGGTTCAGGTGCTGCACGATCAGCTGCTCAGCCTGCTCGCTGAGGATGAAGGCCTGCATCCGCGGGATATCATCGTCATGATGCCGGATGTTGGCAGCTTTGCCCCTGCCATCGAAGCCGTGTTCGGCGCGGCAACGGATGAAAGTTACGTCCCGTTCAATCTGTCTGATCAACCGCTCAGCGGAACACACCCCATCCTGCAGACTTTTCGTCTGCTTCTGGATCTGCCCCTGTGGCGCTGGACCGCCGAAGAGGTCCTCCGGCTCATCGAGGTGCCGGCGGTTCGCCGTCGCTTTGACCTGGATGAGGCGGATGCCGAGACTCTGCGACGCTGGGTGCAGCGTGCTGGCGTGCGGTGGGGAATCGACGCCGATCATCGGGCGCGTGCAGGCGCCGGCCGTTGGGATGCAGCGAGCTGGGATTTTGGTCTGGACCGTCTTCTCGCGGGTGTTGCCGTATCTGAGCCCGATGTGCTGGTGCATGGCATTGCAGCAGAGGTGGATCTCGAAGGCGGTGCGACGGCAGCGCTCGGTCAATTCTGGCTGCTGCTCGACAGGCTCAAGTACTGGCACCATGCGCTGAACGATCGAGCATCACCCGAAGGCTGGCAGGAAAGACTCAACGCGTTCTGCGACGATCTGTTTGCGATCGATGAGAAAGACCGCTCGGAGCAGTCGGCCATGCATGCCCTGGGTGAGGCGATTGCAACGCTTGACGTGGGTCGGGAGCAGATCGGTGGTGAGACGATTTCGTGGGAGGCCATCCGAGAACTTCTCGGCGGGGAGCTGGCCGGCGGCGGCGCGCGCCAGCCGTTTCTTTCAGGTGGTGTGACGTTCTGTGGTCTCGTGCCGCTTCGAACCGTGCCTTTCCGCGTCGTGTGTATTCTGGGGCTCGATGAGGGTGCGTTCCCGCGAGCGGAGCGCGGTCGTTCCATGAACCTCATCCGTCGCAACCCGCGTCTGGGCGATATCAGTGTTCGTGATGATGATCGATTGCTGTTTCTGCAATGGCTGCTGTGCGCGAAGGACGTGTTTTATCTCAGCTATACAGGCCAGGATACGCGCAGCGGTGAATCGCTGCCGCCTTCGACGGTGGTCGCTCAGCTGCTGGATTTCATCGCTTCGACAGAATTTCCGGAAGAGCCGCGGAAAACCGTCGAGAAACTGCTTGTAACAAAGCAGCCCATGCAGCCTTTCAGCCCACGCTACTATGCCGGGCAGCCCGGCGTATTTACTTATCGGCGATCCTGGCGCGAGGGCACGCTTGCGCTGTATGGGGAACGAACGCCGCTGCCAGGATTGGTCGATGGCGGCAGAGTGCCGGCAGCCGAAATCGATGAGATCGAGCTTGGTGACCTAAAACGCTTTTTTGCCAACCCTGCGCGATGGTTTCTGCGCGATGTCATGCTGCTCGATCTCGATATTCGAGCAAGCGAGATCAAGAACGATGAAATGCTTCAGCCTGATGGTCTGGAGATGTACGCGTTGCGTCAGACACTGTTCGAGCGGGCGCTGGAAAGCGGCAGGCTGCCGGACGAACCGCCTGAGCTGCTCGTTGCTAAAGGTGTTCTGCCCCCGGAACCTCTGCACATCGGCCTCTATATGGAAGTGTCCGGCATGATCAACGATCTCCTCGAGGTCGCTGGGGCACGTAAGCCCACTGGCTCTTTTGAGCCACAGGCTGTGGATGTGCTGCTGTTCGACGGTCTGCGTTTGACCGGACAGATCGCCGATGTGATGGGGAATGAGTTGTGGCGTGTCGAGCCTCGCAAAGTGACAGCCCGACACCTGATGAACCACTGGTTCGACCTTCTCGCGCTTGCGGCCACCAACGGAGAGATGAAGCTGTCGCTGTTCGGCATCGGCGACCGCGAGAAAATAGCGGCCTGGGAGGGCCGCGTCGACCCCGAAGCCGCGCTGAGCTATCTCAGGTCTCTGGCGCAGCTGTTTCTCGAGGGGCAGTGCCGGCCGCTGCGCTTCATGCCTGGGCTGGCGGGGCAGTTTGTCGAGCAGCTCCGTAAAGGGGATCCACAGGCAGCACTGGATTATTGCAATGCAGCGAGCACCTTTGACCGGGGGCGCCCCTATGAGCTTGATGATCCCTGGTTTCGTCGGTTGTTGCTCGAGCCTGACAAGCCGCTGGGACGCGACGCGACCGGCAATGAGTTCTGCGATATCGCCATCGAGCTCGTTGGCACCATGCAGGATGCATTTAAGATCGAGGAGATCGAACGCTGATGTCCGAGCGTTTCGATATTCTCGAGTTCCCACTGACCGGCATGCGCCTGATCGAGGCCAGTGCCGGTACCGGCAAGACCTTCAGCCTTGCGGGGCTCTATGTGCGCCTCGTTGTCGAGAAGCACCTCGAAGTTCGGCAGATACTGGTGATGACATTCACCCGGGCAGCGACCCAGGAGCTGCGCGAACGCATCCGCGAGCGTCTGGCCGCAGCGGCTTTGATCGCAGCCGATCCTGGCCGCGTAGTATCGGGAAAGGCAGAAGACCAACTGACCGCTGAGATTATCAAGCGAGCGTCCCGCGACGAACCTCGAACGGAGATTGCGCGCCGGCTTCGCGATGCAGCCGCTCGAATGGATGAGGCAACGATCAGCACCATTCATGCGTTTGCCCAGGTTGCGGCCAGGGAAAATGCATTCGACTCCGCGTTGCCTTTTGATCGTGGCACCCAGGTGGATGACCGGGAAGTACGTCATCAGGCCATCACCGACTACTGGCGCAGTCGGGTCATCGGTCGCGCTCCACAGCACGCCGCTCGAATGCTCGAAGTCTGGGATAGCCCGCGGGCGTTAATCGATATGCTCGAGCCGCTTCTGGACCGACCATATGCCGGTCTGCCGGCAGATGCGCAGCTGGTCGAGCGGCTGCGGGCCACGTGGCTTCAGGATGCCGAAAAGCTTCACGAACTCATTGCCTGGGCGGAGGTCGAGGGCCATCTGTGGAAGGGTAGGGCTCTGCAGAAAGCGGTGAGCGAGTATGGCGGCAGTGGTGGCCTGATCCAGGCCCTGGCCGATGGCATTACCGGGGGCGAGCGTGAGTATCCCTTCGTGCCGGAGTGGATCATCAAGCTGTCCACGCCAGAGGAAGTCGCCAAGCTGGTGAAGAAGGGGGGGATTGAGGATTTCCGCCCATACGAACTCGAACTGGTTCAGCTGATGGCACAGGCCATTCGCCTGCACGTGAAACTCATGCTGAATGATGCGCTTCTCGCTGTGCAGGCCCACATCAACGAACGCAAGCAGGCCGCCCGCCAGTTCAGTTTCGCAGACATGATTGAGGCGCTGCACCAGGCGATCATGGATCCGCAACGGGGAAGCGTCCTGTGCAACGCGTTGTTTGAGACCTGGCCTCATGCGCTGGTGGATGAGTTTCAGGACACCGACCCGTTGCAGTACGACATTCTGCGGCGTGTCTACAAGGGTCGGGACGCTGGCAGCCTGACGATGATCGGTGACCCCAAGCAGGCCATCTACAGCTTTCGGGGCGGTGATGTTTTTGCCTATCTGAAGGCCGCTCAGGATGCGGCGGCCTGTTATCACCTCGATACGAACTTCCGCTCCACGCAGGCGGTGCTCGACGGTGTGCAGGCGCTTTTCAGCGGTGCAGGAGCGCAGACGCAGGAAGGCCCGTTTCTCATCCCCCAGATCAGGTTCAGCCCGGTGGCCGGCGGGCGGCGGCAAGGCGACAGGGTAATTCATGTGGACGGCCGGCCTCTGCCGGCGTTCAACATCTGGCCGTTGTCGGACGATGAGCCGATCAAAACACCCATAGCCCGCCAGCAGTTGCTCGAGGCGACAGTTGCGGAGATCTGCCGCTTGCTCGGTGGCTCGGTGGACGCGCGGATCGTCAGCAAGGATGAGGAAAGCAGAGCCGTTTGTGCCGGTGATATTGCGGTACTCGTCAATACCAATAGCGATGCCACTGAGGTGCAACGCCGACTCGCTGCGAGAGGGGTCGCGTCGGTGTGTATGCATAACTCGAGCGTGTTTGCGAGCGAGCAAGCGACCGATCTTCTGCTGCTGCTGAGGGCGGCAGACAGTGCAGCGCATCCAGAATCACTCCGTGCTGCTCTGGCGACTCCCCTGCTGGGTCGTCGCCTCAGTGACCTCCTGGCGATGAGTGATGACCTCGATCAGTGGCAGGCCGAAGTGGCGATGTTCCAGAGTGCTCACGAAGCGTGGCGCACTCGAGGCGTGCTGGCCATGATCGAACCGCTGCTGCAGAAAGCAGCACCGCGAATCCTTTCGGCGGATGACGGCGAGCGCCGCATGACGAACTATCTCCAGCTGGCTGAACTGCTTGCTGAGGCTGAAGCGCAAACGTTCGGCGCCGGCGGTCTCATCCGCTGGCTGAGCGAACAGATAAACGCACCGCAAGCGGATGCGGACGGGCAGCAGCTGCGCCTCGAGTCTGATGAAGAGCTGGTACGCATCGCAACCGTTCATAAGGTGAAAGGTCTGCAGTACGGCATCGTTTTTTTGCCCTTCGCACCTTTCATGAAGACGCGCTCCATCAGTGCCCCCTGGCTCTATCACGAAGAGGATGAGGCGTTTTTCGGGCTGGACGAGCAGAGCAAATTCGCCGCTCAAAAAGAAGCGCTGGCGGAGCGTCTGCGCCTGCTTTACGTTGCGCTCACCCGGGCAGAGCAGGCTTGTTATTTCGGTTGGGGGTATATCAACGAAACCGATCGGTCGGCTCTTGCCTGGCTGCTCAACGGTCAAGATACCGGGCTCGATGCCGATGAGTGTCTCGCGCGTCTGACCGACTGCGTGAAGCGCGCCGGCGGCACCTCTGGCGGTGTCATGGCGCTTTTACCGTTGCCGGACCCGCTACGAGCAGACGAACGCATTGGGCAGGGCGCTATCCCCGCCGGCGAAACGCGCCTGGACCTGCCGGTGCGTCGCGCGCCCTGGTCTGTCTTGAGCTTCTCCCGCATGGTTGCCGGTGGCAGCCATTGGGCAGCTCGCGCCGGAAGCGATGACGAGTCGCAGGATCAGCTGCCGGTGGGTTCGATCGATCGATCTGACATTCCACTGCGCGGTGCCGCGTTCGGCACCGCGGTGCATGAGATGCTGGAAGTCGCAGATGCACGTAGCTGGCCGCAGCCGGGTGGCTCTGTTTATGCCGATCAGCAGGCTTTCGTGGCGAGATATCTGCGCAACGCGGGATTGCCGCTGGGTGAAGGCCTGGAGCGAACTGTCTTGCTGGACAGTATCTGCATGATGATCGGATGCACGGTGCACACGCCACTGCCGCATATCGGTCCTCTCGCATCGGTCGAACAGGATCGACAGTTGGTAGAAATGGAGTTCTATATGCGTCTTGGCGGACCGTCCATGGAAGGCTGCATCCAGTTCCTTCGTCAACATGGGTATGGGGCCGATCTGTCTTCTGAACGAACGCAACAGCGTTTGCTTGGCCTGATGAACGGTTACGTCGATCTCATTGTCGAGGTCGATGGTCGATTCTGGGTCATCGACTACAAAACCAATGATCTTGGCGGAGCGAAGGCCGCTTACGACCATGGCGCCATGTCTCGTGCGGTTGAGCGCGGACACTACGACCTGCAGTACCTCATTTATCTCGTCGCGCTGCACCGGCACCTGGGGAGAACGCTGCCGGAGTATGAGCCTGCCCGTCATCTGGGGGGAGCCCAGTACCTCTTTCTCAGAGGTATGAACGGGCTGGATTCGAGTACCGGTGTGTTTGTGGACAGCCCTGAGGCCGGGTTCGTCGAAGCGCTCAGTGGCTTCTTTGACGGCGTGGAGGCATAAGTGTGAGCGTGCTTATGAACACTGTCCGTAGACTGGTGGTCGACGACCGTCTGCGGCCCCTGGAGCTTGCGCTTGCAGACTGGTGCGTGCGCCACGGTGGCTCAGATATGGACGCTCTGGCCTTTGTTCTGGCATCGCACAGCGTCGCGGAAGGCCACAGCTGCCTGAAGCTTTCGCCGGATGGACCCGCCTTACCTGGCGAGCAGCCATTCTGCGATAGTGCTGTGTTTGCTGCCGCGCTCAATAGCAGCGAATTCGTTGGCGACGGTAGTACCTGTCAACCGTTGATTCTGAGTGGTGACAGGTTATACCTACAGCGTTACTGGCGTTACGAGTCTGCTCTGGCCGAGCGTCTGCACCAGTTGCTCGCTCAGCCTGCACAGACGCTGGAGATCGGCGAGCTCATCGGTGCTGATGGGCTTTTTGAGAATGGGTGGACCACTTCCGGACAGACCAACTGGCAGGCGGTGGCTGCAGCGGTGGCATTGCGTCATCGGCTGACGGTCATTTCGGGTGGGCCCGGCACCGGCAAGACCTACACCGTGCTCCGTTTGATCCAGCTGCTTGTCAGTGCAGCCGAAAGAGATGGACAGGCCCCTCCGGGCATCAGGTTGGCAGCCCCGACAGGGAAAGCCGCCTCTCGGATGATGGAGTCCATTCATCGGGGTCTCGCCTTGCTGCCTGAGGCGGATCGACTGCGGGAGCACCTACCGGAAAAGGCAACCACGCTGCACCGTCTGCTCGGCATCGGCTGGGGAACAGTGCTTCCCCGTTACAACGAGGCAAACCCAGTCGATGCTGGAGTGATCATCGTCGATGAGGCATCGATGGTTGATCTGCCGCTGATGGCGAAGCTAGCCGCCGCGCTCAGACAGGACACCCGCCTTATTCTCCTCGGCGATCGCTATCAGCTGGCGTCCGTGGAATCCGGCTCAGTGCTGGCAGAGCTCTGCGAAGCAGCGGGCGTGAATCGCTTTTCCACGGATCAGTGCGAGGCTCTCAAAGCGCTGCTCGGAGAGGATGTTCAGCCTGGCGCGTTGTCGGCGCTCAGCGACCATGTGGTAACACTGCA
>JAUIKX010000145.1 GCA_030430515.1 Gammaproteobacteria bacterium
CCGGTTATGCCATGGCCAAGGAGATCATCAAGCTGATCAACAACGTGGCGCAATGTGTCAACGATGACCCCATCGCCAACCGCTTCGTCAGCATGGCTTTTCTGCCCAACTACTCGGTCACCGCAATGGAGCATATCTGCCCGGGCGCCGACCTCAGCGAGCAGATCTCAACGGCCGGCAAGGAAGCCTCGGGCACCGGCAACATGAAGCTCATGATGAACGGTGCGCTGACCATCGGCACGGCGGATGGCGCCAACATCGAAATTCTGGACAACGTTGGAGAGGACAACTTCTTTCTGTTCGGGTTGAGCGCACAGGAAGTCGAAACAACGCGCGGCAATTACGATCCCGGCGCCATCATCCGTGGTGATGAGGACCTCCGCCGGGTCATGGAGCTGCTCGAGCACGGCCACTTCAATCTGTTCGAGCCGGGTATTTTCGATCGCGTGATCGCGCAGATCCGTTGCCCTCACGATCCCTGGATGCTGGCCGCGGACTTCCGTTCCTATGTCGACGCACAGAAGCGCGCTTCAGCCGCCTGGCAATCCCCGGCCCGGTGGGCGCGTATGAGCATACTCAACACGGCCGGCAGCGGCTTCTTCTCTTCGGATCGAACCATCTCCGACTACGATCGGGACATCTGGCGCGTCCGCGGTGGCTGATCTGATCGACCAGCGCGCAAGCGGTGTGCTACTGCACATCAGCAGCCTGCCGCCGACATCCGACGGACGTCTCGGCAGCGCTGCGCGACAGTTCGTCGACTGGCTCGTTGAAGCGGGCCAGAGCTACTGGCAGGTGCTGCCCGTGGGCCCGACCGGGTACGGGGACTCTCCATATCAGACCGACTCATCATTTGCCGGTCGTGCCGACTGGCTCGGCGACGACGCAACTGACCGCACCATAACGAACGATGAAGGCTACAGACGATTCCGCACCGAAAACCCCTGGCTCGAAGAGTACGGGGCATTCGTCAGAGGCAAGTCTGCATTCAGCGGCGCCTGCTGGAACCTGTGGCCGACCGACTTCGACAGACAGGTGGATGAAACCGCGCTGATTCAGCAGTACCGGTTCGACACCGCGTGGCAGTCGCTACGCAGCTATGCGAACGAACGCGGTGTGCGAATCATTGGCGACTGCCCGATCTACGTTGCCTACGACAGCGCCGAAGTATGGAGCCACCGTGATCTTTTCGACCTCGACGAGAACGGCTCGCCGCACCACGTTGCCGGCGTGCCGCCGGACTACTTCGCCGAGACCGGCCAGCGCTGGGGCAATCCACTGTACCTCTGGGACCGGCACCGGCAGGAAAATTTCGCCTGGTGGACGGCGAGGCTGCGCCGATGCACTGAGCTCTTCGACATCACGCGCATCGATCATTTCCGCGGCTTCGATGCCTACTGGGCCATCGATGCGGACTGCGAGACGGCCATTGAAGGGCAATGGCTGCCTGGACCCGGCGAACAATTCTTCGACGTGGTTGGCAAGGCGCTCGGCGGGCTCCCTTTCATCGCGGAAGATCTCGGCCTGCTTACCGACTCCGTTCATGAGCTGCGCGCCCGCTGCGGCCTGCCTGGGATGCGGGTGCTGCAGTTCGGTTTCGATGGCAATCCGGACAACCCGCATGCACCGCAGAACATCGACCGCGACAACATCTGCTATACCGGCACCCACGACAACGACACCACACTCGGCTGGTACCGATCATCCGACGTGAAAGGACACCCGGAAATCGACACGCAGGATCCGGTGGGCGACCTGATGAGACGTGCAAGCCACAGCGAGGCTTGCCTGACCATCTTCCCGGTGCAGGACATTCTGCGTCTGGGCAGCGAGGCCCGCCTGAACACACCCGGCACGGTGGGTGGTGCGAACTGGCAGTGGCAGCTGACCGGGAACGAGCTGACCGCGGAAAATGCCGCGGAGCTGAAAGAAATTACACAGTCCGGTGGTAGAGCGCCCGTCAACGGGTGAGAATTGCGCCACCGATCACCTGAGAGAATCTGCATGACACAGGTCCCCGGCACCAGCAACGAAGTGCTCAAGGAAGGCCCCCGCTTCGTGACCCGGCTGGCACGCAACTCCATGGCGCTCATACTCGCCGGCGGCAAAGGCTCGAGGTTGCACGAACTCACCGAATGGCGAGCCAAACCCGGCCTGCACTTCGGCGGCAAGTTCCGCATCATCGACTTCACCCTGTCGAACTGCGCTAACTCCGGTATACGCCGCGTGGGGGTACTCACCCAGTACAAATCGCACTCACTCATACGTCACCTGATCTCCGGCTGGACCCACTACCGCAAAGAAACCAATGAGTTCGTGGAAGTACTGCCCGCGCAGCAGCGCACATCGGACGACTGGTACAAGGGCACCGCAGATGCCGTTTTCCAGAACCTGGACATCATTCGTTCCGTAGCCCCGGATCACGTGGTCATACTGGCCGGAGATCACGTCTACAAAATGGACTACGGCACCATGATCGCCCACCACGTGAAGAGCGATGCCGACATGACCGTGGGCTGCGTACCGGTGCCCAGCCATGAAGCGGCCGGCACCCTGGGTGTCATGCAGGTTGATGAAAGCGATCGCGTGCTCGGCTTTCAGGAGAAGCCGGAAGCGCCGGCGGAGATCCCACGGGCAGCCCGGCAACAGCCTCGCCTCCATGGGCATCTACGTTTTCAACACCAACTTCCTGTTCGAGCAGCTGATTCGCGACGCGGACGATCCGCACTCCACCCACGACTTCGGCTTCGACATCATTCCTCACATCGTCAGCCGTTACCGCGTGTTCGCACACCGCTTCGCCGACGAAAACACCGGCGTGCAGTCCTACTGGCGCGATGTGGGTACGCTCGACGGCTACTGGAAAGCCAACATGGAGCTGGTCGAGCCGGAGCCGGAACTCAACATCTATGATGTCGACTGGCCGATCCGCACGTCGCAGTCACAGCTGCCACCTGCCAAATTCGTCTGGGACGAGGACACCCGGCGCGGCATGGCCGTGGACTCGCTGATTTCCGGCGGCTGCATCATATCCGGCGCAACCATACGTCGCTCGCTCCTGTACTCTAACGTACGAGCGCACACACATGCGGTGATCGAAGACTCACTGGTTCTGCCCGAGTGCGACGTCGGGCGCGAGTGCATTCTCAGAAAATGCATCATCGATCGCGGCTGCATCATTCCTGAAGGCATGCAGATCGGTGTAGATCATGACGCCGACCGCGCCCGGGGTTTCCGGGTGACCGACGAAGGAGTGGTGCTGGTTACCCCGACGATGCTCGGTCAGAACCTGCACACGACCCGCTGACATGAAGATCCTGATGGTAGCCGCCGAGTGCGGTGCTCTGCCTGGGGGCAAAGTCGGCGGCATGGGCGACGTGCTGGCAGAGATCCCACCCGCACTGGCCGCAGAAGGCAGCGAAGTGCACGTGTTGCTGCCCAGCTATGGGGTTTTCCAAACGGGACAGGAGCAGATACAGACCGTCAGCGTCGATTTTGCAGGGGCTGCACAGAAGCTCTCACTCTACCGCCTGTCTGAGCGTCAGCCCGGTGTGGTCCACTGGGTGCTCGACCACCCGGCATTCGCCGCGCCCGCCGGGCAGATCTACCATCACGACGGTGCAGGTGCGCCCTTCGCGACCGATGGCAATCTCTACGCTCTCTTAGCATGCGCAGCGGCAAAGTGCATCGAACAGCGTGTCTGGGGCGACCTCGACGTGCTTCATCTGCACGACTGGCATACGGCGGGTGTGCTCCTGTTCCGGAGCAACCTCCCGGCGATGAAGGTGGTTTTCACTATCCATAACCTGGGCCTGCAGGGCCAACGCCCGATCGATGGCCACCCGTCGTCGTTCGACAGCTGGTTTCCAGCGCTGACCTGCCCCGCTGATGCCATCGACCCGCGTTACGACGACTGCTACAACCCCATGCGCCTGGGTATCAACGGCTCAGACCGCGTGCACGTGGTTTCTCCCACCTATGCAAAAGAAATTCTGGCGCCGAACACAAGCTTCCTGCACGGGGGCGAGGGGTTGGAAGCCGATCTGGCGCAGGCAGACACTGAGGGCCGCCTGATCGGCATTCTCAATGGCTGCCCATATTCGGATACAGGAAATACCAGCAGCAAGCTGTTCGAAGTCATCAGCCGACAGTTGCGTATCTGGATCGGGCAGAGCCAGATGGTGCCCAGCAGCCACTACCTGGCGCTGAACAATCTCGAGCGTCTGAAGCGCAAGAAGAAGCGTCTGACGGTTCTCACCAGCGTCACCCGCATTACCGAACAGAAGGTCGCCCTGCTCGAAGCATCGGCCGCAGATGGCAGCGGCCCGGCACTTGATGCATTGCTCGAAGACCTCGACAAAACCACCATCTACGTGATGCTTGGTTCCGGAGACCGCGAAATGGAACGGTTCTTCACGGAGGCCATGGCCCGTCACGATCATTTCGTCTTTCTCAATGGGTTCTCCGAAGAGCTGGCCGAGGCGCTCTACCAGCACGGCGACCTGTTCATGATGCCAAGCACGTTTGAACCGTGCGGCATCAGCCAGATGCTGGCGATGGCTCAAGGGCAGCCCTGCCTCGTTCACGCGGTCGGCGGCCTGGCGGACACCGTCATCGACAACGAAGATGGCTTCGCGTTCGCCGGCAGCAACGAGGCGGAAGCGGTCGCCGCCATGCTCGACAGAACACGAGAGGCACTGCACCTTCACCGCAAGGATCCTGCGAGCTGGCAGAAGATCGCGAGCAGAGCACGAAGCCGACGTTTCCTCTGGAGCGAATCGGCGAAGCACTACCTAAAGCAGCTTTACGCATGAGTGCTCGCGCATAAAAAAAGGGCGCCATCCCTGACGCCCCTGCGTAAACCCCGTTGACGGTCGATCAGCTGTTGACGAACTCGGGGTAGGCTTCCACGCCACACTCCGCCATGTCCGAACCTTCATACTCCTCTTCTTCGCTGATGCGGATGCCCATGGACATCTTGAGGATGAACCAGAACAGCATGCTGACGAGGAAGGTCCAGAGGAAGATCGCCACCACGCCGGTGAGCTGGCCGCCGATCGTTGCGTCACCGTTCGTGAAGCAGACCGCGATCAGCCCCCAGATGCCGCACGTACCGTGAACCGAAATTGCACCCACCGGGTCGTCGATCTTCATCTTGTCGAGGCCGACGATGGAGAAGACGACGATCACCCCACCGACCATGCCGATCAGCATGGATGCGACTGCAGAGCCTGCAAGCGGTTCAGCGGTGATCGAAACCAGCCCGGCCAGAGCACCGTTGAGCGCCATCGTGAGGTCCGCCTTGCCGAACAGCACTTTGGCGACCAGCAGCGCGGCAATGAGACCGCCACAAGCCGCGATGTTGGTGTTGACGAACACCTGTGCAACCGCATTCGCTTCATCGACATTGCTCACCATGAGTTCGCTACCGCCGTTGAATCCGAACCAGCCGAACCAGAGGATGAACATGCCCAGCGTCGCCAGCGGCATGTTGGCACCAGGGATCGCGTTCACCTGACCACCGCTCCCATATTTGCCTTTTCTCGCACCAAGCAGAATGACACCCGCCAGAGCTGCTGCAGCACCGCACATATGCACCACACCCGAGCCTGCAAAGTCCTGGAAGCCCAGCGCGTCAAGCGCGCCGCCGCCCCATTTCCAGAAACCCTGCACGGGGTAGATGAAGCCGGTCATAACCACCGCGAAAGCGAGGAAAGCCCAGAGCTTCATTCGTTCAGCCACGGCGCCGGAGACGATCGACATCGCCGTCGCAACGAAGACCACCTGGAAAAAGTAGTCTGAACGCGCTGAATAGTACGTATCTCCACCTGAGGCCAGCACGGCTTCAGTGGTGTTTTCATCACCGATCAGGGTGCCGAGCACAGGGATCCAAGATCCCGCACCCGCATCGCCCGGATACATGATCGCGTAACCACACAGCAGATACATCACACAGGCAATGGCAAACAGCGCCACGTTCTTAGTGAGAATCTCGGTCGTGTTTTTGGAACGCACCAGACCGGCTTCGAGCATGGCGAAGCCTGGCGCCATGAACATCACGAGAACGCCCATAACAAGAAAGTAGAACGTATCCAGTGCATAGTTGGTTTGAATCAGATCTTCCACGTTTTTCTCCTGATTGTGGTTACAGCGCGTCCGGACCGGATTCACCGGTGCGAATGCGGGTCACCTGCTCCAGCGACGTGACAAAGATCTTGCCGTCGCCCACCTTGCCGGTGTTGGCTGCTTTGCTGATTGCCTCGACAACGCTGTCGAGCAGCTCGGCTTTCACGGCAACCTCAACTTTGATTTTGGGAAGGAAGTCCACGGTGTACTCCGCCCCGCGATACAGCTCCGTATGCCCTTTCTGCCGCCCGAATCCTTTGACTTCGGTTACCGTCATACCCTGTATGCCGATATCCGACAGCTCCGCGCGAACATCATCGAGCTTGAATGGCTTAACAACTGCGGTCACGAGTTTCATATCATTCTCCCCCGCGCCCTGATGCCTGAACGATTTTCATTATGTGCTCTCCTTTGTTAATCGCTTTCGCATGTATTTCATGCGAGCAACCAGGTCGCTGCAGAAAGCGTGCCAACATGAACAAAGGAGAGAAATGAAGCTCAGGGTCGACCTTTCAGACACAACAAACCGGGGCACGCAGACCACGTGCCCCGGCCGAGAGGCGGCTGGAGGGGAGAGAAAGAGTTAGAGGGGATAGCCGCCTCTTTATGCTGCAATGTGAGTTAGAGCTTTAGAGAAACCTCCTCGCGACAATCGCGCCTGATCGGTTCACACAGGTTTCTGCAAAGCCCGTGCCAGCTTCTGACACACATACATCGGCCACACGGCGGGAAATTGACACCGGCCCGGTCTGCCAACGCACCAGAATAAGGCGCAACGCTCACTCGACGCCCCAAAAACATGCCGGAACAGGGCTATTCCGTCGGCTCCTCACCTTCAGACAGAAAATCCAGGTGCTGATGCGCATCGATGATGGTGTCTCTCCCCGTATCGCTCGCACGGTGAAGCGCCCCATCACCGAAGCGCGACTTCACCTGGTCCATAACGCTCTCGAGCGCACTGTTCGCGGCCGTATCGAATAACCCGAGCTGTTGCGGTGCCTCAGCGCGTACCAGATCGAAGCTGCCGAGACCGATCAGGCGGAAAGGTCCCGGATGTCCCAGCTTCTCAAAGAGGCGCACTCCAGCTGAGTAAAAATCCGCAGCCAGGTCGGTGGCGGGTATCACGCACTGACGTGTAATGAGCTTGAAGTCGGCGGTTTTCAACTTGATACGCACCCCGCGCGCCCGGTAACCCTTCGCGCGCAAACGACCCGCCACGCGGTCGGCGCTGCGCTGCAGGTGCCGTCTGATTTCTCCGGGATGAGACACATCCTCAGCCAGCGTACGATCTGAGCTGAGGCTCTTTGCCTGACGAAGACGAGCAACCTGCCGGGGATCTCGGCCATGTGCGAGATGATGAAACTGAACCCCCATGGCCCCGAGCTGCTCGCGAAGCACACGCACATCGGCCGACGCCACATCGGCGATGGTCTCGTAGCCAAGCATGCGCAGCCGTGCCTGCGTCTTCGGCCCCGCGCCCCACAACCTGGAAACATCCTGCGGTGCGAGCCAGGCGCGCACGCTTTCAGGCGGTACGATGGTGATGCCGTGAGGTTTGCGGTAGCCGCTGGCGACTTTTGCCACGTATTTTGTCGCAGACACACCGACTGAGACCGTCAGCCCGCCGGTGGCCTTCGCGACCTGTCTCTGAAGCTCGCGGGCCATCTGCTCCGGCGGGCCGAACAGATCCTCGGCGCCGGTCATGTCGAGGAACGCTTCATCCAGACTGATGGCTTCTACGCTCGGGGAGAAATCCGCGAAAACGCCCATGATGCACTCGGACAGCTCTTTGTAACGTTCGAACCTTGGCGGTACCCAGATCCCCTGCGGACAACGCCGCCGGGCAACTGCCACGGGCATGGCGCTTCCCACGTTGAACGGCCGCGCCTCGTAAGACGCCGTGAGCACCACCCCACGGTCGCTCTTCGGCCCGACGAGCACCGGCTTGCCGCGAAGCTCCGGGTTATCCAACTGCTCGACAGACGCATAGAACGCGTCCATGTCGGCATGAACGACGACTCGCTGCCAATCCTTTGTCGGGGGCCTACGGTTCGAGTGTGATACGAGCACGCAACAACTGCTGGAAATTTATACAGACCCGACTATACTTCGCCACGCTATGAAACGACACGTGCAACAAATCCGGTCCCAGCTTCGCACAAGCACTCCGTGTGCCGCGCGCGAGCTGTGTGCTGCTCCGAGCCATCGACACCTGGCAGGCGACTTCGGTTGTGGTCTGGTGTTCTGGGCAATGGACCAGCGCAGCCAGAAGGCGATCCGAATCTAACCGTTGCACCGCTGCCTCCCGGTGTAACGCCGGTGAGACAGCCCCTCCCCTTTCTCTCTCATCGACGTTCACCGGGCTTAGCTAACCGGAAGGTTAGCCAGAAGGCTCGCCGAAAGGCATCCCGAAAATAATGATGGAGAAAATCATGGAATGGTTACTGGCACTGCTCGCAACCGGACTCTCTGCCGCTTACGCCGTGGCGCTCGGCCGTGGCATCGAGAAGCGCAAGCGATGGGCGCTGGAAATG
>JAUIKX010000146.1 GCA_030430515.1 Gammaproteobacteria bacterium
GGGCTTCAAGCAGCGGCCCTGCCTCCTGAATCTGCGATCCGATGTGGCAATCAATACCTTTCACCCCGAGGTGGGCGCTGGCGTGGGCTTGCTCGTAAAGCGCGGGCGCTTCTTCAATCGGTACGCCGAATTTGTTTTCCTTCAGACCGGTGGAAATGTATGGGTGGGTCCTGGCGTCGATGTTCGGATTGACCCGCAGCGATACCGGCGCCTGCAACTGAAGAAGCTGGGCGCGTTGTTCGATGCGTTCCAGCTCCTGGGCACTTTCCACATTGAAGCAGCCGATGCCGCTCTTCAGCGCGAAATCGATCTCGTCGGTACGCTTGCCCACGCCGGAGAACACCACCATACCAGGGTCGCCGCCGATGGCGAGCACCCTCTGGAGCTCACCGCCCGAGACGATGTCGAAGCCCGAACCGAGTTCGGCGAAAAGACGCATCACGGACAGATTGGAGTTGGCTTTTACCGCATAGCAGATCTGCGTCTGTGTGGCGCTGAAAGCAGCGGCCAATGCAGCGTAGCGCTCGCGCATGTGGCCTGCGGAGTAAACGTATGTCGGGGTGCCGACCTGCTGGGCGATTTCTTCGAGAGAAACATCCTCCAGACAGGGTGTGGAGCCCACCTGCCTGAGCCCCGTCATGTGGCAGTCTGGGCCAGCTCTGGCGGCAATGTCAGCGGCCCTTTCTGTCCGCATGTTGCCGTCATCAGTGAGAAGACAACGATAATGACCCAACGCATGGATCCGGCCTCGGTTCGAGTAAACCCCGCAGTATATCAGGGTGTGAATTCCACAGGCCTGGAAAAACCGGCGGGGTTCAGCCTCGCCCGACCCCGGCCGAAGGCGATATCGACGGGCCGGGATTGGGCGAAAGCGCTCCGGCACTCTTCCAGAAGAGCGCCCATGCGCCGCACCAGACGCATGTCATCTATGTCGGCAGCGCACATCGCCACGGCCTGCTCGCTCAAGGCAGCCTCTCGCAGGGCGATCAAGGCCGCCTGCGGATCGTTGGCAGGCTGCACGGACGCTTCCCGGCCATTCTGCTCGACCACGATCAACTGTCTCAGCAGGTTGGCCTGAAGTCCTCCGTAGGACAGCGGATCGTCGCGGGCGGAAAGCAGCACAAGATCGTCAGCGGGGTTCGGGAAAGGATTCAACAGCATCACACAGGCAGCATCATCGAGAGCGGTCAGCAGCCGGTGAGCGGCGCGTTGGAACCAGGGTGTTTGCATGCGCAGCCGCATGCGTGTGAATTTCTGCAGCCAGAGCCAGACGAGTGGTTCTGCGTAGTTGCTGCTCTTCATCAGCAGATCGTTATTCTCTACCAGACACCACCTTCTGTTCTCGAGGTTCAGCCTGACCCGAGGCTCTATGTCTGCGCGAAGGGCCGGGTGCATGGCGCGCATGGGCTTTCGCTCGATCTGCAGCAGACCGATGTGATCTTTTACATCGCCCTCAGCATCGATACGCCCGGCGATGTCCGCTCCGGTGGCAATCAGCTCGACTATTCCGTCATATTCTTTCAGCGTTCGGCGGAGGGACATACGCTCCGGGTGCCTGATCTGTTCAAGCTCATTGTCGCTGTAGCCCCACTCGTGAAATCTCTGGAGCAGCCTGCCGTGGCTTGCAAATCGGCGTGCCCGTGGAAGAATCCGTCGCAGAAAAAGTGCTCGGGCGCTGTCAATTCCGATGCTGCCTGCGCCGCAATCTTCCAGGTGTTCGTAGAGCAGGGTGTAGGTATCGAGCTTCGCTGCATCACTCTCGCCGGCAAAGATCAGCTGCTGATATCTGTGCGAGAGAAGCGGCGCGTCCGGAGCGTCGAAGTAGCACTCCACGAGAGCCAGCTTGAGCAGGGACTTGCTGGGCGTTGACAGCGCAGCGCTGACTTCCCTGCGGGCTGCTGCAGCCAGCGCCTTGCGTGACGGGCGTCCCACCGGTCCGAAGTCGATGACCTCGGGAATGAATCGGTAGTGTCTCAGCTGTTCTGCTGTCTGGTAGTAGCGATCGGCCGGAGCGCCATCGACGTACCACCACATGGGCTCGAGTCCGGCCAGCCAGATACCGCTGCGGTAAAACTCGTCGAGCAGCATCGGGTTGTGCGTTTCATCGGCTGGGTCGGCGAAAAATGCGGCATCTACGAGAAAGCCCTGTACCTCCACGCCCAGTCCGAGCGCCCATTGAGAGACTTCCAGAAGCTTGGGTCTGAGGGCGTCATGAAGGTCGGCGTCGCAACACACCCACAGGTCGATGTCGCTGTTGCCGGTGTGTCCTGCACTGCCCCCGCTACCCATGAGAAAAACGGACTGCAGCTGCGTAGCTGCCCTGACGGAGCGGGTTCTGGCGCCTGGCGCGATTCTCCGCAAAGCGGCTGCGGCAATGTTGTCCGGAGCATAGCCCGGCAGTCCGCACGGTGTTTCCGGTACATAGCCCGGTAGCGCCGCATGGTTGAAATGGAACAGGGCCGGCAGCGACGCAACTACGTCGCGGCCGGCTTCGCTCAGCTTGGCCAGGGCTGCCAGGTAACGCTCGCGGTGGTGCCAGCGGAATCGGTCTGCACGTTCCTGCAGAGCTTTCCGGTCGATCTCCTCCCGCTCCGGTCTGACAATTGGTTCAGCCATGGTTTCAGTATAGAAACCATATCGGAGCTGGGAGCGGTGTCAGCTGGCGATGCGCTTTCGGGCCCGCTTGACCGCCCCGGCTGCGGCGCCTGGTGCGGTGCCGCCGAGGTGCGAGCGGGCCGCGGCAGAGCCCTCTGTGGTGAGCACGTCGAAGACATCATTTTCCACGTCCACGCCGGTGACCGTGATCCAGAGACAGCTCGTGCAGGTGTTTGCCCGCATCGACGGCGTGGCTGACCGCGGCACCCACCGCGTGGTGCGCATCGCGGAAGGGCAGGCCTCGCTTGACCAGGTAGTCGGCCAGGTCGGTGGCGGTGGTGAAGCCGTTGATCGCGGCGGCGGCCATGTTCTCCCGGTTGGGCTCGATGCTGGGAATGAGGCCGTTCAGTGCCGTCAGAGAGCCTTTCAGAGTATCGATGGCGTCGAACAGCGGCTCTTTGTCTTCCTGGTTGTCTTTGTTGTAAGCCAGAGGCTGGCTCTTCATGAGGGTGAGCAGTGAAACAAGGTGGCCGTTTACCCGCCCGGTTTTACCGCGGATCAGTTCAGGCACGTCAGGGTTCTTCTTCTGCGGCATGATGCTGGAGCCCGTACAGAAACGGTCCGGCAGATTTACGAAGTTGAACTGCTGAGACGCCCACAGCACGAGCTCTTCGCACCAGCGGGAAAAATGGGTCATCGTCAGGCTTGCAACGGCTGTGAACTCGATCGCGAAATCCCGGTCGCTCACGGCGTCGAGAGAGTTTTCGCAGACACCATCGAAGCCCAGCTCGTCTGCCACGCTTTCCCGGTCGAGCGGAAAAGTGGAGCCGGCCAGCGCCGCTGCGCCAAGGGGCAGCTGATTCACCCTCACGCGGCAATCGCGCAGGCGGGCTCTGTCGCGGTAGAGCATTTCGAACCAGGCCAGCATGTGATGTCCGAAGGTGACGGGCTGGGCCGGTTGCAGGTGTGTGTATCCCGGCATGATCGAATGCGTATGCTTTTCCGCCAGGTTCACCAGCCCCGTCAGCAGTTGCGTCATTGACTCTTCGATGGCGTCGAGCTCGTCGCGCAGGTAAAGGCGGATGTCGGTGGCCACCTGGTCGTTGCGTGAGCGGCCAGTATGCAGCTTCTTGCCGGTATCGCCGATGAGCGCAGTGAGTCTGCTTTCGATGTTCATGTGCACGTCTTCCAGGGTTTCGCTCCACTGGAATTTGCCCTCATCGATCTCTTTGTGAATCGTCTGCAACCCGGATACGATGCGCTGCACCTCTTCATCGGTGAGCACGCCCACACGCCCCAGCATGTTGGCGTGGGCGATCGAGCCACGGATGTCCTGTCGGTACATCCGCTGGTCGAAGCCAACCGACGAAGTGAATGCGACGACGAAGTCGTCGGTAGCTTCCTGCAGGACGCCGACGACCAGCGGATTTCGGTCAGATGCTTCGCTCATGAGTACTGATTTCCGGTAAACCTGCAATTATAACCCCAAGCGGAGGAGGCCTGATTGCCGGATCGGCCGGAACAGTTCGTGGTGCCTAATCTCTGCACCGCCACGGCGCTGTCATTGGTGGTGCTCATAGCCCAGCTGCTCGTGCTCGTGCTGTGGGTTGCCGGCGACGACATTTCCTGGCTCAGGTTTGCGCTCCTATCTTTTTACGTGCAGTGGGTATCACTCACCTGTGCGGGGGCGCTCTGCGTCATGCGGGGCTGGCTGGCGCGGCAGCGGCTCGTGCCGGGAGCGCTGACCTCCTTTCTGATCGTCATGGTTGTGGTTCTGCTCGAGAGTATTCTTGCAGACCGCCTGCTTGCAGGATTTTCGGAAGTGCCGGTGGACTGGCTGGCGGTCGGCCGCAGCAACGTCATTGCTGCAATCATCGGTGGCCTTGCCCTGCGGTACTTCTATGTACAGCAGCGTCTGCGTATGCAGGAGCAATCGGAGCTTCAGTCACGCATCCAGGCGCTGCAGTCGCGTATCCGTCCGCACTTTCTGTTCAACAGCATGAACATCATTGCCAGCCTGATCGCGACAGACCCGGATACGGCGGAAACCGTCGTGGAGGACCTGAGCGAGCTCTTTCGCGCCAGCCTGAACGATGCGGGCAACCAGGTGCCGCTGGGTGACGAGCTGGATCTGTGTGAGCGGTATATGCGCATCGAAGGGCTCAGGCTGGGCGACAGGCTGAACATGAACTGGCAGGTGGCCGGCCCGATAGAGGCTGCGAAGATCCCTCTTCTGACGCTTCAACCGCTGCTGGAAAATGCCATTTACCACGGGGTGCAGCCTCGCGCTGAGGCAAGCACGGTGACCGTGAGCGTGCAGGTTGACGAGGACCAGGTGAAGGTCCGTATCGAAAACCCACTTCCTGAGGCCGGACTGCGAGGAAGTTCGTCGGGCAACCGGATGGCAATGGAAAATATCCGCACGCGCCTGCAGGTACTTTACGGTGATGCCGCTTCCCTGGAAGCGGGCGCGCAAGGCGATGTATATGTCTCGAGCCTCTGTCTGCCCGCCCGCCCGAGGGAGTCCGTTTGAGCGGATGGTGTCCTCTCCCGGGTTGACTGCGTTATCCTTGTCGCTCCGCCTTTATTCTGCTCACCTTGAAACATGTTTGAAGACGTTCCGTCATGAGGGTCATGGTTGTCGATGACGAAGGCCTCGCGCGCGACCGCGTGCGCCGCATGCTCGAAGCGAGCGGCGAGCACGACTGCGTGGCAGAAGCGGCTAACGGCGTTCAAGCGCTCGAGCAGGTCGCTGAAGCGCGACCCGATGTCGTGCTGCTCGACATCCGCATGCCGGGCATGGATGGGCTCGAAGCGGCGGATCATCTTTCCCGTCTCGAGGAGCCGCCGGCGGTGATTTTCTGCACGGCTTACGAGGAGCACGCCGTGGAGGCGTTCAACCTGCAAGCGGTAGGCTACCTGCTCAAACCGGTGCGCAAGGAGCAGCTCTCGCAGGCACTTTCCAATGCTCAGCGTCTGAATCGCGCGCAGCTCAACGCGCTTGGCGGTATGGAATCAGAGCACCGCTCGCACATCAGCGCACGTACCCGTCGTGGCCTGGAGCTGATTGCGGTGGACGACATCTTCTATCTGCAGGCCGATCAGAAATACGTCACGGTCCGGCATGCTGAAGGCGAGACCATCATCGATGAAACCCTCAAAGAGCTCGAGGATGAGTTCGCTGAACGGTTCGTGCGTGTCCATCGCAGCATGCTCGTCGGCCTGAAGCACATCGTCGGCCTGGAAAAAAACACCGAAGGACAGGCGGTTCTGGCTCTGCGTGAGCTGGAAGAGCGCCTCCCTATCAGCCGCAGGCACCTGTCAGCCGTGCGAAAAATTGTGAGATCAATATGAAGCTGCTTCGTATCGCAACCCGCGAAAGCCCGTTGGCGTTATGGCAGGCGAATTTCGTTCGGGATCAATTGCAGGCACACCACCCGGGACTGGAGGTGGAGCTGATCACCATGAAGACCCAGGGCGATCGCTGGCTTCAGTCACCGCTTTCGGAAGTGGGTGGCAAGGGGCTCTTCATCAAGGAGCTGGAACAGGCCATGCTGGAGGGGCGCGCTGATCTCGCAGTGCACTCCATGAAAGATGTGCCGGCGGTGCTTCCTGAAGGTTTCGTTCTCGGTGCGGTTGGCCATCGCGCAGACGTTCGCGATGTGCTCGTAGGCACACGCAACGGTATTCAGGGGCTGCCGAAGGGGGCGGTCATCGGCTCGTCCAGCCTGCGCCGTCAGTCGCAGCTCCTGGCGATTCGCGATGACCTCGAAGTTCGCCCGATCAGGGGTAACGTGGGCACGCGCCTCGGCAAGCTCGAGTCCGGTGAATTCGACGCCATCGTGCTGGCGGCTGCTGGTATCGATCGGTTGGCGCTCGACCTTCCGGAAGTCAGCCACCTGAGCATTGAAGATAGCCTGCCGGCGGCAGGGCAGGCCGCGTTGGGCATCGAGTGTCTCGAGCAGGCAGAGGATGTGCAGGCACTGATCAAGCCTTTCAACGAAGCAGAAGTCGCGCTCACCGTCGGCGCTGAGCGTGCTGTGAGCGAAGGGCTGGGCGCGGACTGCAGCATGCCCCTTGCAGCCCATGCGGTGGTTCGCAACGGTCGGCTTCTTCTGAGAGCCCGGCTTGCTGACGCAGACGGATCTCGACTGCTGGAGGCTTCCTCTACTGCCGATACTGCTCAAGCTGCTTCCGCGGAAGTTGTCGGCCAGCTCAGAGACCAGGGGGCCGAAGAAATCCTGGCTGCGCTGAGGTGAAAGTCTGGATCACCCGCACTCAGCCGGGTGCGGACAGGCTTGCAGAAGCGGTTCAAGCTGTTGGTTGGGAAGCGTATGTGGCGCCTGTTTTTGAGATCGAAGCACTCGATGAGCCCTGGCAGGATGCTGACACGGACCTTTGCGTGGTGCTTTCAGGTCATGCGATGCATGCAGTGCCACAAAGCTGCCGGCGCTACCTCGCTGTCGGCCCAGGCACCGCTCGCCTTCTGGAGGACCGAGTGGGCATCAAACCGTTCGTGCCGAGGGTTCATAGCAGTGAAGGCATCGTCGAATGGCTCGATGAGCACCCCACCACCGGGCCGGTGCTCGTGGTTCGCGGCCGGGAGAGTCGAGGTGTGGTTGAAGCGTATCTTGCCGAACTCGGCACAGTCTGCGACACCCGCATCGCGTATCGTCGCAAGGAGCTGTGTCCTGACGTAAAAGTCCTGCAAATCGATGCCATCGAAGTGGCCAGTGGGGATGGTGTCAAGCGAGCTGCACAGGTATGGTTCGCCGCGGGCGGAACCGGCGATGTGCCCGTGCTGGTGCCTTCCGCCCGGGTGGGTGATCTGGCCCACGAGTGTGGAATGCGCCGGGTCACCGTGTGTGAGGGCGCTTCTCCCGAGGCCTATGTGGCCGCTATGGTCGAATACCCTGGAATGGTTGATGACAGATAAAAGTGACAGTGAGAACGAGTCGGTAAAGAGCAATGAAGCGGCCGACGAGCTTCTACAGAACCCGCCCGAAGAACTTGGAGCGGACGATACGGCTTCAGAGGCAGAAGGCGTAGACGAGAAGCACGACGAAGACCTGAAGCCGGAAGAAACGCAAGCGCCCGCCAAAGAGGCGAAGAGAGGCGGTGGCGTTCTTGTCTGGCTCGTACTGCTGCTTGCGCTCGCTGGTATCGGCGGAGTCGGCTACCTCTACTTTGAGCTCATCTACAAGGACCATCAGGCCGATTTACGCGCTCAGGTCGCCAGGGTTTCTGAGGCGTCGGGCTCTGAGTTAGGCGCACTCGAACGCGAGCTTGCCGAACGCATGGCGTCGCTCGAGGGCCAGCAAAAGCAGGCGCTGGAACAGGCACTGACAACTTTCGATGAGCGTATGGACGCCGCAGAGAGCGACTTTGCGCGTTCGCTCGGCGAAGCCATGAACGCTGCGCCTCCTTCTGAGCGGGAATGGAAGCTGGCCGAGGCCACGTATCTTCTTCGCGTGGCAAACCACCGGCTGCTGATGGAGCAGGATGCCGCTACAGCGCTCACCATGCTCGAGGCAACCGACGAGATTCTGGCGTCACTCGATGACTTTTCGCTGCACGGAGTGCGGGCCGCGCTTGCTGACGAAATCATGTCGCTCAAACGTGTTCGCGGTGCCGATGTGCAGGGTCTGTACCTCACTCTGGAAGCGGTCAAGAATCAGCTCAGCACGCTGCCGATCGCGGTGCCGGAATACCTCGAGAAGACGCCTGAGTCAGCGCCACCTTCTGAAGATGCAGATATCTGGCAGGTTCTGGCAGATCGCTTTTTCGAGCTCTTCGCTTTCCGGCAGGTTGGACGCGATGGGGTGCGGCCGTTGCTGGCACCCGAGGAAAAAGCCTATCTGGAGCAGAACATCCGTCTCACCATCGAGCAGGCGCAGCTTGCAGCACTCAAACGCCACCAGGACGTCTGGCAGGCGAGTCTCACCAATGCAAAAGCCTGGGTTGAGACGTACCTGGCTGGTGACTCGCAGGATGTCGCCAGCCAG
>JAUIKX010000147.1 GCA_030430515.1 Gammaproteobacteria bacterium
ACGAATATACCGCCGCACAACCTCACGGAAGTCGTTTCCGCCTGTCTGGCATTGCTCGACGACCCCTCCCTCGATATCGACGCGCTCATGGAGTTCGTGCAGGGTCCGGATTTTCCAACGGCTGGCATCATCAATGGCCGTGCCGGCATCGTTCAGGCCTACCGCACCGGCCGTGGCCGAGTCTTCGTTCGCGCCCGCGCCACCGTCGAGCACGACGAAAAGACCAACAAAGACACCATCATCATCACGGAGATCCCCTACCAGCTGAACAAAGCGCGCGTCATCGAGAAGATCGCCGAGCTGGTGAAGGAAAAGCGCATCGAAGGCATCACGGAGCTGCGCGATGAGTCCGACAAGGACGGTCTGCGCGTCGTCATCGAGCTGCGTCGCGGCGAGCCGGGAGACGTGGTGCTCAACAACCTCTACAAGCAGACGCAGCTGCAGTCGGTATTCGGCATCAACTGCGTTGCCCTGGTGCACGGCCAGCCCAAGGTGCTCAACCTCAAGCAGATGCTCGAGGCGTTCGTGCAGCACCGCCGTGAGGTGGTAACGGCTCGCAGCATTTATCTCCTCCGGCGTGCCAGAGAGCGCGGCCACGTGCTCGAAGGTCAGGCGGTGGCGCTCGCCAACATCGACGCGGTGATCGAGCTCATCAAAGCCTCACCGTCATCGGCGGAAGCCCGTGCCGAGCTCATGAAGCGCGGCTGGGCGGGTGACGGTGTTCAGGAGATGCTCGAGCGCGCTGGCAGCGATGCCTGCCGGCCGGATAGCCTCGGTGAGGAGTTCGGCTTCAGAGACGGCCTTTACTACCTGTCGGAGACCCAGGCCCAGGCCATTCTCGACATGCGGCTGCATCGTCTCACCGGCCTCGAGCAGGACAAACTCCTCGAGGACTATCAGAAAGTGCTGGACGAGATCGCCGATCTGCTGGAAATTCTCGGTTCAGCGGAGCGCCTGTCGCAGGTCGTTCGGGAAGAGCTCGAGGAGGTGCGCAACACCTATGGCGACGAGCGGCGCACGGAAATTCGCGAGTCACATGAAGATCTGACCGCCGAAGACCTCATCACCGAAGAAGACCTGGTGGTCACCATCTCTCATCAGGGCTACGCCAAAACGCAACCGCTCGATGCCTATCAGGCGCAGAAGCGTGGTGGGCGGGGCCGCGCAGCAACCTCGGTGAAAGACGAAGATTTCGTCGAACATCTGCTCATCGCCAACAGCCACGACACGCTGCTGTGCTTCTCGGACCACGGCAAGGTCTACTGGTTGCGCGTGTTCATGATTCCGCAGGGCAGTCGTGGCGCCAAAGGCCGACCGATGGTGAACATGCTGCCGCTTCAGGACGGTGAACGGATCACCGCGATCCTGCCGATCAAGGATTACGACGACGATCACTTCGTCTTCATGGCCACGTCCAACGGCACGGTGAAGAAAACGCCGCTGGAGCAGTTCTCGCGGCCGCGCACCGCGGGGCTCATCGCGCTGGAACTCGAAGAAGACAACTGGCTCGTCGGCGCCGCCATCACCAATGGCAGCAGCGATATTCTGCTGGTGTCTTCGGCTGGCAAAGCGGTGCGCTTCAAAGAGTCGGATGTGCGGGCCATGGGCCGCACGGCGCGTGGTGTGCGGGGTATCCGTATGACCGGCAAACACCGCGTGCTCTCGCTGATCATTCCGGCTGCAGACGGCTTTCTGCTGACTGCTTCCGAAAACGGCTACGGCAAACGAACGCCAATCGATGATTACCCGGTCAAAGGTCGCGGCACGCAGGGTGTCATCGACATCAAAACCGGCGGCCGCAACGGCGATGTCGTGGGGGCCGTCCAGGTGTTCGAAGGCGACGAGATGATGCTGATCAGCAACCTCGGTACGCTGGTGCGCACGAAAGTGGACGAGGTGTCCACCCTCGGCCGCAACACACAGGGCGTTCGCCTGATCAATCTGCGGGGCGACGAAAAACTCATCAGGGTCGAACGGATCGAAGAGTCCGAGAACGACGACGAATCGGAGGCTGGGGAAGAAGAATGACCCGCGCACACAATTTTGCGGCAGGGCCGGCGGCGCTGCCGACGGAAGTATTGGAGCAGGCGCAGGCGGAAATGCTGGATTTCCGCGGTTCCGGCATGAGCGTCATGGAGATGAGCCATCGCAGCGCCGAGTTCGTGGAAGTGGCTGAAACCGCCGAAGCGGATTTTCGCGAGTTGATGGGGGTGGGCGACGATTACCACGTGCTGTTCCTTCAGGGTGGAGCAACCCAGCAGTTCGCCGCGATTCCCCTGAACCTTCTGGGTGATAAGACGGTCGCCAACTACGTGCACACGGGCTCCTGGTCGGCCAAAGCCATCAAGGAGGCGAACAAGTTCTGCGACGCGCGCGTCAGCGCCACCAGCGAGGCGTCGAATTTCGACCGCATTCCCGATCCTGCGACCTGGCAGGTCGACGATGATGCGGCGTACCTGCACATCTGCTCCAACGAAACCATCGGTGGCGTGCAGTACCACGAGTTCCCGGACGTCACCCCCACATTGGTTGCCGACATGTCGTCCGACATTCTGTCACGTCCTGTGGATGTCAGCCGTTTTGGCCTGATTTACGCGGGAGCACAGAAAAATATCGGTCCAGCCGGACTCACGCTCGTCGTGGTGCGTAAGGATCTCGTTGGCAATGCGCGCGCCGGCACGCCGAGCATGCTCGACTACAAAGTGCACGCCGATGCCGGCTCCATGTCGAACACACCGCCCACCTATACCTGGTACCTGGCCGGGCTCGTCTTCAAGTGGCTGAAGGCGCAGGGTGGACTCCCGGCGGTGGCCGAAGCCAATGCACGCAAAGCACAGACGCTCTATTCCGCCATCGACAACAGCAATTTCTACACCGCACCCGTGCCGGTGAACTGCCGCTCGGTCATGAATGTACCGTTCACGCTGCCGGATGCTGAGTTGGACTCCGCATTTCTGGCCGGCGCGAAAGAGCGGCGCCTGATGAACCTCAAAGGCCATCGCAGCGTCGGCGGTATGCGTGCCAGCATCTACAACGCCGTCAGCCAGACTTCGGTGGACGCCCTCGTTGATTACATGGCCGAGTTTGAGCGTGAGCGGGGATAACGAAAAGCTCCAACCGCTCAGGGAGCGCATCGACGAGATCGACCAGATGCTCGTCGACCTGCTCAACGAGCGGGCGCAGTGCGCCATCGATGTCGGCCAGATCAAGCAGGAAAGCGCCGGTGACGAAACCACGTTTTTCTACCGCCCTGAGCGGGTGGCGCAGATTCTCAACAAGCTGCAGGCGCGCAACAAAGGGCCGCTGCCGGACGAAGATCTGGCGCGTCTCTTCCGTGAAATTCTCTCCTGCTGCCTGAATCTCGAAGAGCCGGTGACCGTGGGCTACCTCGGGCCGGCCGGTACTTACACCCAGGCGGCGGCGGTCAAGCAGTTCGGCCAGTTCGCCCGCACCATTCCCATGCCCGACATCGACGAAGTGTTTCGCGAGGTGGAGTCCGGCGCGGTGCAGTACGGTGTGGTGCCGGTGGAAAATTCCACCGAAGGCATGGTCAACCGCACGCTCGACTGTTTCATTGCGTCGAGATTGAACGTGTGCGGCGAGGTGGAACTGCCCATCCATCAGTGTCTGATGGTGCAGGGCGACGGCACGCAGAAAATCGACGTCATCTACTCGCACGCGCAGTCGCTGGCGCAGTGCCGGGTCTGGCTCGACCATCAGTATCCGGGTGTAACCCGCGAAGTCGCGCCATCGAATGGTGAGGCGGCCAAGCGCGCCGCGGCGGAGCCCAATGTCGCCGCCATCGCCGGTGAAGCGGCGGCAGACCTGTACGGATTGCGGGTGATCCACAGAAACATCGAAGACCACCCCGACAACAAGACCCGTTTCCTGGTCATTGGTCGGCAGAAGGTAGGCGCCAGCGGTAACGACAAGACCTCCATTCTGGTGTCTACGCGCAATGAGCCGGGTGCGCTCTTTAATGTGCTGCAGCCTTTCCAGGAGCACGGAATCAGCCTCACGCGTATCGAAACGCGCCCGGCGAAGTCTGGAGACTGGTCGTACGTATTCTTCATCGACTTTGACGGCCACTGGCAGGACGAACGCATTCAGAGAGTGCTGGATGATGTTCGCGTTGTGGCCAACGAAGTGCGGAACCTCGGCTCCTATCCAAGAGCGCAACTATGAATCTGGAAGATCGCATCAATCGTGATCTCTTGAATCTCGCCCCTTATCAGCCGGGTAAGCCCGTGGATGAGCTGGCCCGAGAGCTGGGGATCAGCAACATCATCAAGCTCGCGAGCAATGAAAACCCTCGCGGCCCAGGTGAACGGGTGCAGCGGGTGATTCGAGAGGCGCTCGGCGACTTGTCCCGATACCCCGATGGAAACGGCTTCCGGCTGAAAAGTGCGCTCGCTGAATACCATGGGGTGGACATCGAGCGCATCACCCTCGGAAATGGCACCAACGACCTGCTCAACTTGGCTGCGCGGGTTGCTCTGGAGCCTGGCAGTGAGAGCATTTCGAGCGAGCACGCGTTCGTGATCTACCGCCTCGAAACCCTCATGTGCAAAGCGAAGTACGTCGAGGTGCCGGCGCGCAACTTCGGAGCTGACCTCGACGGCATGCTGAATGCGGTCACCGATCGAACCCGCATCGTTTTTCTCGCCAATCCCAACAACCCAACGGGCACCTGGGTCGATCAGGCATCGCTCACAGCGTTTCTCGATGCGCTGCCTTCGCACATCTGGGTGCTGCTCGACGAAGCGTATGCGGAATACGTAGAAGAAGTGGATTACCCGGATGGTTTCGCGCTGCTTGATCGCTACCCGAATCTCATCGTCACCCGCACGTTTTCCAAGATTCACGCGCTCGCGGGTTTGCGGGTTGGTTATGGGGTGAGCAGCCCCGAGTTCTCCGACCTGCTCAACCGGGTGCGCCAACCGTTCAATGTCAATTCGTTGGCCTTGGCCGCAGCGGAAGAGGCGGTGCAGGACCAGGAATTCGTCGCGACCTCCCGAGAAATGAACCGCGCCGGTATGCAGCAGCTGACTGAAGGACTCAGAGGGCTGGAACTGGACGCCATTCCGTCCATCGGCAATTTCGTGGCGGCGGATATGGGGCAGCCCTCCCGGCCGATTTACGATGCGCTTCTGAAAGAAGGGGTGATCGTACGCCCGATCGCGGAGTACGGCCTGCCGAACCACCTTCGCATCAGCATCGGCCTGCCGGAGGAAAATAGCCGGTGCATTGAGGCGCTTCGCAAGGTTTTGGGCAGATGAAGCTCGCGGTGGTAGGCACCGGCCTCATTGGCGGGGCGGTGGCTCGGGCCGCGCGCGCGCGAGGTGCGGCGGACGCCATTTACGGTGTTGAACCCAATTCGGAGCATGCCGCCATGGCGTTGGAAGGGGGCGTGGTCGACGAGATCGTCGACTCTGTTCCTGCGGACGCCGACCTCATCGCGTTGTGCTGCCCCAGCGACCGGGTGGCTGAGTGGGCGGTTGCCCTTGCCGATCATGCGGGTGCGGTGTTCGACGTCGGGAGCGTCAAGGCACCGATCGTCGGTGAGGTGCGCAGCGCCATGAATGGGCAGTTCCCGGCCCGCTTCGTACCCAGCCATCCCATTGCCGGGTCGGAAAAAACCGGTCCTGCCCACGCACCGCTGGACCTGTTCAGTGATCGGGCAGTCGTTTTGACTCCGGAGCCGGATACTGAGCTGGACGCCGTTGAAGCGGTCAGGACCTTCTGGAAGCGGCTTGGTGGCCAGGTGATTCAGCTCGACGCTCATGAGCATGATCGCATTCTCGCTGTAACGAGCCACCTCCCGCATTACCTTGCGTACGCGTTCATGCTGCAGGTCAGCGAGAATGACATCTCGCTGAGCGGTGGCGGCTTCAGCGATTTCACCCGAATCGCCGCTGCCAATCCCGAGATGTGGTGGCGTATTTTTAAAATGAACCGCACCGCACTCCTGGATGAGCTCTCAGGCTTCGAGGCGAATATGGCGCAACTGAAGAAAGCGCTCGAAGACGATGACGACTCTCTTGGCATGGCGCTGCTGCGCAAAGCCGCAAGTAAAAGGAGCAAGTTGTGACAGATTGGATCGTATACGAGCATCCGCTTTCCCCCTACGCGCAGAAGGTCAAACTCGCTCTGCACTTCAAGGGGATTCCCTTCGAGGCCATGCAGCCGGCGATCGGCGACGGTACGTCCGACTTTGCGAAGCTGAGCCCGCGTGGCGAGGTGCCGTTGCTGCGTCATGGTGATGCGCATCTTTACCATTCGCCGGTCATGCTGGCCTATATCGAAGAGGTTCAGCCGCAGCCGGTGCTGCTTCCCGCACAACCGCTTGCTCGCGCGAACGTGCGCCTGATCGAAGATGCGCTGGATACCCACTTCGAGGCCAACACCTGGGCGCTCGGAGAGATCCGTATTTTCGCCCGTGCCGAAGGTGACCGTGCAGATGAGCTCTGTGCCATCGCTGAGAAACAGATCCGCGGATGGTACCGTTGGCTCGACGGGCGCCTGGGTGAACGTGATTGGTTCAATGGCACGCAATACGGTTACGCGGATCTCTGCGTGGTGCCATTTGTCAACGGCGCGACCCGGTTCGACATTCTCCCCGAAGAAAATTCGCAGCTCGCTGCCTGGCTGCAGCGCGTGAATGAACGCGCTGATGTTGCCGAAGTGACCCGACAGGCGCAGGCCGCGGAGCTCGACCCTGCCACGATGCAGACTGCCGTTGCTGCAGGCTTCAAGCGGGAGTACCGCGATCACCGCCTGGAGTGGATGGTTCGCAACGGTGCGCTTGCCATAGTCGCCGATGGCCTCGACGCCGACAACATCCGATTCAACGCCTGTTTTCCGACCTGATCGAAGCTGAGGAGGCTGACCATGACACCGATACTCCATCACTATCCGCCAAGCCTTTTCTCCGAGAAGATCCGGGCGCTCTTCGGCTATCTGAAACTACCCTGGCAGTCGGTCATCATTCCGCCGATCATGCCCCGGCCGTATCTGATGCCGCTGTCCGGCGGCTACCGGAAGACTCCGATCATGCAGATTGGCGCGAACGTCTACTGCGATACCGAGATCATTGCCCGCAGGCTCGCTGAACTGGCCGGTGATGAAACGCTGTTTGCGCACGGCTTTGCAGCGGAGCGGGTGGCGCGCTGGGCCGATACCGAGCTCTTTCGCACGACGGTGACGCTCAATTTTCGGGAGGAAGCGCTGGCAGCGCAGATGAGCCAGATGTCGCAAGCTGAGGTAGAAGCGTTTCAGCAGGATCGCGCTGAGCTCTCCGGGGGCGCTCCCATCGTCGCGGGGGATCCCGCCGCGGCGGAGGCCTACTTTCTAAGCCTGATGGAAAGTCTGGAGGATTCCCTGCAGCACGAGTTTCTGCTCGGTGAACGTCCCAGCATCGCCGATTTCAGTCTGTATCACTGTCTGTGGTTCGTCGCCGGCAACGAAGCGAACGCGGAACTACTTGCTCCCTGGTCAGGCGTCCGAGCTTACATGGGACGCATGAAGTCGTTCGGACATGGCGAATTCACCGAGATTGCGCCCGAAGAAGCGCTGCGCATCGGCACCGACGCGGCACCGGTTCTGCCGGATGATGCGGCGGTCGATGCAAGGCTCGCCAAAGACCTCGAGGCGGGAAGCGCCGTTGCGGTGGCCGCCAACGATTACGGTCGCAACGCCATTACCGGTGAGCTGGTGAGCTGGAACAGTCGAGAGATTGTCATTTCCCGCCGTGATGAAACGGCCGGAGCGGTTATGGTTCACTTCCCGAGCACGGGATTCGACGTGACTCAAGCTTAAGTCAGGGGGCGTTTATGTATCCGGGAGCTTATGCGAGGCAACATTCTGATCGACCTGCCATCGTTATGGCGGGCAGCGGCGAGGTCATTACCTACGCTCAGTTCGAGGCGGAGGCCAACAGGCTGGCGCACTGGCTTCGTGGTCAAGGCCTGAAACGGCTGGACCACTACGCCATCTTCATGGAGAACAACGCCCGCTACATGCAGTGCTGTGCCGCAGGCGAGCGCACGGGGCTCTACTACACCTGCATCAACTCTTACCTGCAGGCGGATGAGCTGGCCTACATTCTGAATAACAGCGAATCGCAGGTGCTGATCACCTCCGCTGACAAGGTTGCAGTTGCTCGAGAGGCCATGAAATCCGCTCCGCGCATCCGCGAGTGCCTGGTTGTCGGCGAAAACTTCGAGGCGGCGTTGCAGGGTTTGCCGGAGACGCCCGTCGACGACGAGGTGCTCGGCACCTCCATGCTCTACTCCTCGGGTACTACGGGCAGACCAAAGGGCATCCTGCGGCCGCTGCCGGAGCAACCGCCGGCGGAGCCATTGCCGTTGTACACTTTTCTGCTCGACCTCTGGCAATACCGCGAGGATATGGTCTATCTGTCGCCGGCACCGCTCTACCATTCAGCGCCTCAGGCCGCGACCGGCCTGACGCTGCGGATGGGTGGCACGCTCGTGATCATGGAGCGCTTCGATCCCGAGCAATACCTCGATCTCATTGCCGAGCACCAGGTGACCCAT
>JAUIKX010000148.1 GCA_030430515.1 Gammaproteobacteria bacterium
CCTCACTGCCGGCTGGATCAGCCTGCTGCTCGGCATTGCCGGCATTCCCCTGCCGCTATTGCCCACCACACCGTTTCTGCTCCTGGCCGCTTTCTGCTTCGCCCGCGGTTCGGAGCATTGGCACCACTGGCTCATCACCCACCCGACCTTCGGCCCGCCGATTCGCAATTGGCAGGAGTACCGCGCTATTTCCCGCAACGCCAAGTGGGTCGGCACCCTGTCGATGCTGGGGTTGCTCGGCGTCAGCGTCATGCTGAGCGTGCCGGCGTGGGCAGTCTCCGCGCAGGCCGCGGTGCTGGTGGCAGTGGCCATCTTTCTATGGTCACATGCAGAACCTCCGGAAGCCGATTGATCCCAATGTTTGAACACCCAGAACGTCGCCGCGTCTACCTCATGCGCCACGCCGAAGCTGAATATGTGCGCCCTGACGGCAGCGTCGCACCCGATGAACGGGTTGTTCCTCTCACCGCTCTGGGGCGGGAGCAGGCCCGCTCCCAGGCCCACGCCGTCAGCGGCATCCAGTTCGATCGAGCCATCTGCTCCGGGCTGCCGCGCACGAAGGAGACGGCCGGCATCATTCTTGAAGCGCACCCGGAGCTCGTGCTCGAAGAGCGGAGCGAGCTGGTGGAAATTGCCCCGGGAGGACATTTCGATATCGACGATCTCAGCCCGGCAGAACAGGCCGCTGTGCTGAAAGGCATCGCCAATCCCTGGGCCGAAGCGGTCGATCCGGATGGCAGATTTCTTGGAGGCGAGCGCTTCGGCGACTTTGCCGAGCGGGTGATTCCGGCCTGGCAGGCGATACTCGAGGACCGCTCATGGAAGACCATACTGATGGTGCTGCACGGCGCGGTGAATCGGCTGATTCTCAACCACGTGCTCAACACGCCCTGGCAAGCTGGCGTATCCATCGAACAGGACAACGCCTGTCTGAACATCATCGATGTTGACCATGCGCCAGAGCACCGGACGCTGCTGAGGCTGGTGAATTTCACCAACTACAGCCTCAACAAAGAAGGTATCTGGCTGACCAACCTGGAACAGACCGCCGCCCGTATGGCCGGCGAACTGGCATCCAGAGAATAATGACCCGCTAAGGCACAGACCAGATCGGGGACGACCAGGCACGCTCACGGATCTGCGTCTTTCCATCCCATCGCATGCTCGGCACTTCGAGTACCCGTGCGTACCAGAGTGCGTACTCATTGGCACGGTAGTCCTCATCCCGCCAGGCAACACACCAGTCCGCTTTGCCTTCGGCGTCGCCCGCAAAGCTGTATACAGCCTGCTGCAGGCGATCATCGCGAAGGTAGAGCTTGACGATGTCCACACGCGCGAGCGGACGTTGATCCTGCATCGCCCTGACGATGAACGCGGGGGGTCTGGCGCTGCTGCCGGGTACCGTGCTGCCCATCGGAGATACCTCACCGACCGTTCGCTCGCAGGATGCATAGGCGCCGAACGTCTGATCGAAACGCAGACGTATTCGCGGCCCGGAGGTAGCGAACGTCTCTTTGCGGGCCAGCGCGGCAAAGATGGCGCTACGCGTGTTCTCCTCGGCCCACACGCCGACGATGCCTCCCGGGTTGTAAAGCGGTGGCCGTGACGCAGGATCGCTGTCCATCGCGCCGAAATGCCCGGTCCAGCCCTGCTCCGAAACATACCCTGGCCGTGCGGCGTGGGTGTCGGTGGAGCCGACAAAGCCATAGGCAAACGGATTGGTACCGCTGGCGGCTTGAGTTTCGAGCCCCTTAGCGAGTACGTCTCTGGCGTAGCCGCCCGCGATCTGCCGATGCTCCTCGTCAGTGATTTCGCGAGGTTCTTCCGCCAGCTCCTGCAGAAGTGGAATAGGCAGCATCTGTTCAAAGGCACAGTCCTCATCAGACAGCACGCTTCCGGGATAGCACTCGCTGTTGCCCTTGTGCTGGTGAATCTCCAGCAGCTTTTCGAAACGGGCCCGGGCCTGGTTCGAAGCACCGTTATCAGACAGCGTGAAGCTACCGCCCATACTCAGATTGCTGTTGTGCGGAATGGCCAGAACATCGCAACCTTCAACCTGCCCGCAACTTCTGTCCAGCGCCGCCCACAGATCCTCCTGAAGCGGCTGATCGATCGAATTGATCGGCAGGTCGGGCACCTTCGCACTTGCGTAGATCAGGTTGCGATGCCAATGCAGATGGCCCGGTGAAGCCGTCCATTCGTTGGCCACGAACGCCGTGAAGTTACATGGATCGTTGGCCTCTTCCGCTGCCTTGATGACCTTGCCCCAGAGATCCCGCTCGAAAACGGGACACTCACCCTCTTCCACAAGGCAATGCTTGTCGCCAGCAAGAAGGATCGGCAGAAAGAGCTCGTTGAAGCCCCTGCGCGTACCCTCACCGGCCGCTTCAGCAAGATCCTGGCAGTAGGCCTGTTCGTCGCCCTGCTGTCGGCATACGTTGAGCAGGCCGAAGTACTCGGCATGATCGGTGACGGCGGCGAAATCCAGAGGGCGATCGAGCTTGACCGCCTCCCCGGTCGGTGTGGCCGTCGCCTCGCCACGAGCGAACGCATAGGCATCTTCAGGCGTTCGAAGGTTGCCGAATACGTAGGAGTCCATGGAGTAAGCCGTGTGCACGTGAAGATCGCCCCAGTACACATTCTGATTGGTCTGGCGTTCGCCGGGGTGACACTCGCTGGCGTGAGCGCCCCCCCCTGACAGAAGCCCGATCAGCAACCACACAACGGTAATTCGCACACACCCCTCCTGCAGCACAAGCCATTTCCGACACAGGTACGACACAGGCCCCTGCAACATCCATTTGCCTGATTCGGGGTCCACAGCCAGCCAATAACCACAAATCTAACGCGGTTTCGCCATCGAAGTCATCTGTGACGGAGCTGGATTGCCGAAGAGAAGGCGTGTATCGCCCGAAGCTGCCGACGTCAGGCGGTTTGCGGCACGGCCTGCTGGCCCGCAAATTCCTCGATCAGAGTGTCGATGGGACGGGGCTTCTCGACATGCCAACCCTGCACGCAATCCACTCCGACCTCCGCGGCTGCTGCGAGCGTGGCTTCGTCGTGAACAAACTCGGCCACCGTACGCTTGCCCATGAAGTGACCGATTTCGTTGATGGACTTAACCACAGCCTGGTCGCTCGGTTCGTTCGCCATGTTCTTGACGAAAGCGCCATCAATTTTGAGGTAGTCCACCGGCAGCTCTCTCAAGTAGGCGTAGGACGACATACCCGTGCCGAAATCGTCCAATGAGAACGAACAACCGAGAACGCGAATTTTCTGGATAAACTCAGCAGCCCGGGTCAGGTTGCCCATTGCAGCCGTTTCAGTCACTTCGAAACAGACCTTGGAGGCCGGCGCTCCGGTTTCTTCGAACAGCTGCAGCACGAAATCCAGGAAATCATCCTGCTTGATCGACTGACCGGAGAGGTTGACGGAGAAACCGCCAAAACTCTCCACTGTCTGCGAGTTGGCAGCCATCCATTGCAGCACGCTTCTCACGACATAACGATCGACCAGAGGCATCTTGCCAAACCGCTCCGCTGCCTCGATGAACTCAACCGGCGAACCTGGTTGCCCTTCGTCATCGACCACCCGGATCAGCACTTCATAGTGGCCGACCATCGGATCATCACCGGTCACCGGCGCAATCTTCTGACAATTGATGAGTACCCGCTCGTCCGCAAGCATGCTTTCGACACGGCTGGCGCGCTGCATGACTTCTCTCTGCTCGCGCATGGCCTGGTCGTCTTCAACGTAGGTATATACGCAGTCACCGCCCTGCTCCTTACCCGCGGCGCAGGCCGACGACAGACAGTGGAGCAGCGAGCGTCCTTCGTCGCTGGTCTGATCGACACAAAGCATGCCGATCGTCGTTGAGATACTGTGGGATGTGCTCGACCAGCGGAACGCCATATGGCGAACGTGCCGCACCACGCGTTCCGCAATTTTCTGAGCGGCATCCATGGACGTGTCTTTGAGGATCGCTGCGAACTCATCAGCTCCGATCCGCGCCACCATACCCCCATGGGCCGTAAACTCACTCTGCAACGTAGAAGCGAGCTCCGTAAGCAGCGCGTCGCCGCCATCATAGCCGCAGGTTGAGTTGATGATCTTGAACTGATCCAGATCGATCTGCATGACCGTGTGGGCCGTTTCCGTCTGCCGAGCAAGCGCCACCAGTTTTTCGAGCGAAAGCTCGAACGAACGCCTGTTCGGCAGCCCTGTGAGCTCGTCTTTCTGTGCTTCTCCGGCAATTTTCCCATGGATCCGGCTGAGCATACGGTCGTTGACACGGTCCAGCAGCGGTACGTCGTAACCATCGAGCACCGATGCCTCACCCGCCGTGAGCTTGCGCGTCAACTCGGCGAGCGACATTTCCCGCTCCAGAACACCCCGCCTGTCCACGAAGGCAAAATCTTCACCCGTCGGCGCGACCCACGCCAGCGTAACCGTTTTCGGTTCGTCTTCATCGCTCTCGAACTTGACGCGGCTCCCGGTGCGCATGACCCGGGCACGGCGAAGGTTCTCCAGAAACTTCTCTCGAAGCGACTCGTCATCCGTCGGCGGCATGGGCTCGGCGGGTAGAACCGACTGCCACTGCAGAATATCGACCATAGCGCCCGGGGGCACAGGCTTCTGTGTCTCGAGCTGCAGACGTGACGGCTCGCTGAGCGCCGCTTCCAGTTCTTTGAGCAAGCCGCTGCGCGGTTGAAAGCTCAGCGCTGAAAAACCATCTCTCACGCAGTCGCAGAGCACTTTCACTGAAGCCTCACTGGCTCCCGGATGCCCCGGCGTGCAGAGAATCTCGGCCAGTCGACGTATGACCTTCAGCTGTTGCTTCCATACCACCGCGCCGGTGCCTTCGCGCAATGCCGTATTGACCAGAAGATTTCGCCAGACGGGCTGAACGATCTCCCGAACCAACGCAGGCATCGGTTTGTTCTCAAAGGTCGCCGCGAGGCACTTCAGAACGATCTGTCGCGCTCTTTTCAACCGCGTGCGGCCTTCACATCCCATGACCACCCGGTCGCAGTTTCGATCGAAGAGACGCTTCTGCTCTTCGACCAGCGGCTGAAGCTCTTCAACCGCCTCTACGAATGCATCTGGATTGCCTTCCCAGCTTTCAATGAGCCGCTGCAATACATGATCAACCTGCGCTGCGGCCGGGCGTCCGCGCGCCATGTCTATGGTGTCGCCGTTCACACCTTCCAGCTGATTGAGCATCTGGAATGCCGCATGAGGCGCTTCCGGCGAGGAATTGAGGAACTCCTCGTTTCGGGTGGCTTCCTTGCCGAGGGTGACCTCCAGCTGTTTCACCCACTGCCTGAGGTCTGAATTGAGCGCCTCATCTTCCTCAACGGAAGACACCATGTAGTCCACCATATCGAGCGCGTTGAGCACTCTTCGCGGAACCTGATCCGGAGAGTGGCCCTGCTCAGACAGCTGGCGGAGGAGCGCTTCTTTCAAAGGCTGGGATTCGTGATCACGGTTGAGATCCAGGGGCAATCTGGACAACGCCTGCAGCACTTCACCCAGCTCCACGTCTCCGCTGTTCTCACCACCTTCTCCCTTCTCTTTGCCCAGAGAGGCCGCAACGTCCAGGAGCGTACTGGCAGCAGATGCAGGCAACTTCTGCGTCGAGACATCACTATCGTCTGGCCGCGTTTGCGGTGCCTCCTCACGCGGATTTTTCTTGAGCTGCTGCGTAACGATTTCGTCAACGCTGGGGAATGCGCCGGTCTCGGCCAACATGGCGACGAGCTCGTCGTAGAACTCGACGAGCATCCGGCGGCAGGAAAATTCGAAGGTCTCGTATGCCAGACGCTCCGGCTCGTCGGCCAGGTCCAGAATCTCCAGTGCTCGGGCCAGGGCACGGATCACAGAGCCAGGAAGAAACGGATTGGCTTCCTTGCGCGTCCAGTCCTCATTGAGAAAGCCGAGCCAGTTCTTCAGAACGAACATCTCTTCGCTGACTTCGGATTCCACCGACGAAACCAGTTCGGCCATGATGAGCCAGTGCTCGAAGTCATCCTTGTCCACCAGCGCAAGATTGAGGTTGCTGAACAACCTCGACCCGCCCGAAGAAGGCGCTGCGTTGAGCTCTTCGGCTTTCTCCAGGCCGTCCCCACCGAAGGGAATCGCTTTGGCGTGAACGATGTGCTCCACGATCCAGGTGACGAAGCGCTTGATAAACTCCGTTTCGTTCTGCTTGAGCAGAACCGAAGCGGATGAAAATCGCTCCCGCTCATCGTCGCTGCTGGCCCGCTGACAGCAATTGACCAACTCGTCGCGGAAGTTTTCAGAAAACTCCCGGCCGATAGTCAGCAGTTTTTTCTGGGTAAATCGCGCGCTGACTTTGAGCAGCTTCCGGCGGGTCTGCGCAGGCAGGTTGCCAGGCGCGTCCGCTTCAGACGGCAGACGCTTGGTTTCGGGTCCCGAACCGGATGAGTTGGCTTTCCAGGCCAACGCTTCGAGCGCATCCTGACCCAGAGGTGCAGGGAACTGCACGCCGATTCCGTCGGTAACTGCTCGCGCTACCAGGCCCGAGTGGTGAAAACTCTTCCTCTCGCCCTGCGCACCTTCGACTGCAAAGTGAACTTCGAGTCCGATGCCGCGCGCACTATCATCACTCTCCCAGGCAGCGGCGTCGAGCAATTTGGACCGGTCTCCCTTGAGCAGCATGCCGCCAGCGCAGAAATCGGAGATGGTGCACATCAAGCTGCTGCCGCTTTCAAAGCGCACCAGTGCCCGCGCCGATACCGGCGTTCGGGAATCCCTTCTTCGCTCGTCTGTTTGCGTGGTCAAAACGGCACTACGGCCCATCCTATGGCTGAAACCAGTCTAGACAAAGGCCTTGCATTTAAACGTGCTCCCGGTCACACCACTTTTGGCAATCCCGTACTACTGAGACAGGCGTCAAATCGCGGCCGGCGCTCTGCAGGCTATCGGTAAGCTGTGCAGATACGCTGGAGTGTGGCAATGTCCTTCCCGCATGACGACAACCTGGGGAGAGACCAATGCTCATTCTGCACCATGCACCCAATTCCAGAGCCGGCCGAATCGTCTGGCTGCTCGAAGAGCTGGGCCTGGAATACGAACTGAATCGGATGGAGTTTCATCCAAAAGCGCTCAAATCAGAGGAACATCGTGCCAGACACCCTCTGGGTCGGGTGCCCGTGCTGGAGGATGGCGATGTTCTGCTCTACGAATCGGGGGCCATTGTGGAGTACATCATCGCCCGGCATTCAGATGGCGCACTCAAGCCCGCCGTCGACTCGCCGGAATTCCCCGAGTATCTGCAGTGGTTCCACTACTGCGAAGGCATGGTCATGCCGCCGGTCAACACCATCGTCGTGCAGACCATTCTGCTGCCCCCGGAGCGGCGCAACGATGAGGCGCTGTCTCAGGCACAAAAGCTTCTGACAAAAGCGGTAGAACCGGTTGATGAAGCGCTCGATGGGCGGGAGTACCTGGTCGGCGACTTCTCCGGTGCCGACATCATGCTCGGCCACGCGCTCTACATGTCCAGAAGGCTCGGCTGTGTGCCGGAGGCACTGACCAACGTGCACCGGTACGTTGAGCGCATCGAGCAGCGGCCGGCGTTTCAAACCGGCATTTCAGCCTGAGGTGACCAATAAATGGAGGTAACGATGGATATCAACCCAATTCTGGCCCCCGCGGCCGTACTCATGCTCTGGTCGCTGGTGGTGCTGCTCTGGCTTATTGCAACCCGGTTCCCAGCTTTCGCCAAAGCCGGTGTCGATCTGAAGAACACACCACGCGGAGGGCGTTACGCCGAAGTCGAACCCAACATGCCGGAGCGCGTGAACTGGGTATCGCACAACTACACCCACCTCATGGAGCAGCCGACAATCTTCTATGCCGTCATCGCCGTGCTCGCCCTCTCCGGTGACCAGAGCGAAGCCAATCTCATGGCAGCCTGGGCTTACACCGGCTTGCGCATCCTCCATAGCCTCTGGCAGAACCTGGTGAACATCGTGCCCGTCCGGGTCGTGCTGTTCGCGCTGTCGTCAGTGTGTCTGATGGTGCTTGCCGTCAATGCAGTGATGCGCACGGTCGCCGGTTAGATGGAACGCACCCCCTTATTACGGTGCAGGTTTGCCCCGATACTGGCGGCCTTCATTCTGCTGGCCGGCTGTGCAGGCGCAGAACATTCAGCCAATGCGCAACGGGAAAGTGTCGAAGCCCCATCAGGCGAGATACTGTTCTGGTCGCCTGAACGCCGCCGGGTGGCGTTCAGGCAAATCAGCGAGCTGTTCCCAACCCGTACGATAGAAGCGGCGACAGTGCCATACCCTCTGACAGAACGGCTGCAAGACTTCTCAGACGTCCGTTACCGCGTCGCGGAGGGCGAGCACGGTCTCTTCGGTGTCGGCGTCCTGCGGGGCCCCCTCGGGGATGATCTGGATGATGAAGGCCTCGGCGGCCGTCGGGTCCAGGATGTCGTTCGGGAACGGCTGGCCGACGGCGGCGACACCCTCGGTGGCCTCGGCGGCAGCCGCGAGTTCCTGGACCACGGCGACATC
>JAUIKX010000382.1 GCA_030430515.1 Gammaproteobacteria bacterium
AGGGTATCGGCTGGGCGCTGAACGAGGAGTACATCTACGACGATGAAGGCCGGCTGCAGAATCCTGGCTTCCTGGATTACCGCATTCCGGTCTGCTCCGACCTGCCGTCCATCGACGCGCACATTCTGGAGATCCCCAACCCCAACCACCCATACGGTGTGCGCGGCGTCGGCGAAACCTCCATCGTGCCGCCGCTGGCCGCGATCGGTAACGCGGTGTCAAACGCAGCAGGCGTACGGCTCAACCACGTGCCCATGTCGCCGCCACGCATTCTCAAAGCCATTCGCGACGCGCAGGCTGCTGAGAAGGCCGTTTCCGCGGGCTGATGGTGGAAGTCGGCCTGTCCAGCGGCTTTCGCGACGCAGCGGAAGGAGCGGCTTCGGTCAACATCGAAGCCGCCACCATCCGCGAGCTTCTGCGGAAGCTGGTGGAGCGCTACCCCCGCATGCACTCGAGCATCGAACAGGGGGTGAGCGTTTCTATTGACGGGCGCATCTACCGCGACGACTACACCACGGCAATACCGGACGGGGCAGAGGTTTTTCTACTGCCCCGCATTCCTGGAGGCTGAACCAGAACAACTTTCCCAACTCACAAATAAGGGCTCTCAATGACCGTATCTCTCTACGACCTTTCCGTTGGCAGCTACATTCAGATCGTCGAAGCTGCATCCGGGGTTCTGAAATCGGGCGCAGAACACTTCGCAAACGAGGGCGTCGATCTTTCTGAAATCGTCAGCAGCAAGCTCGCTCCCGACATGCTCGACTTCCACTTTCAGGTAGTCTGCATCACCCATCACTCCATTGGCGCCATCAACGGTATCAAGGCCGGCGAATTCACCCCGCCGAACTACCCGCCCTCGAGCTACGAAGAACTGCAGAAGCTGAACGACGAAACTTTGAGCGCACTCAAAGCGCTGACAGCTGACGAGGTCAACGAGCTCGGCGGTGCCAAACTGACGTTCAAACTCGGTGACATGGCTATTCCATTCACCGCAGAGAATTTCCTCCTGTCGTTCTCTCTGCCGAACTTCTATTTCCACGCCACCACCGCCTACGACATTCTGCGCGTGAAGGGAGTACCCCTGGGCAAGCGGGATTTCCTGGGCGCAATGAAAGTAGGGAACTAATCACCATGACGTCGTTCAACCGCATCTCTCTGGAACAGGCCACTCGCCACGCGAATGCACAGCGCCTGCAGGACCTGGAAATCACCCATTGGGATCTGTGGCAGAACGACGTCATCTGGCCCTACTTCGAAAGGCTGCGCAACGAAGACCCGGTACACTACAGCACCGAAAGTCGCTACGGACAAGAACCACCAGCAGTTTTCGAGCGCCAGCGGCATCGCCATCATCGACGGTCAGCCCGACTTCGATACTCCGAACTTCATCGCCATGGACCCGCCAGAGCATGATGTTCAGCGCAAGACGGTGTCGCCAGTCGTCGCGCCGATGAACCTGGCAAAGCTCGAAGGGCTCATCCGCGAGCGCGCCGGCAACATTCTCGACAGCCTGCCGGTGGGTGAAACCTTCAATTGGGTCGATCGGGTGTCCATCGAGCTCACAACGCAGATGCTGGCCACGCTTTTC
>JAUIKX010000149.1 GCA_030430515.1 Gammaproteobacteria bacterium
CACTTCGTCTACCAGACGCTTTACGACGCTGGCGAAAATGTCTTCTTTCGCATCGAAGTGACGATACACTGTCGCTGTTGATACGCCTGCAGCTTCTGCGAGGCGCGCCATCGACACCGCTTTGAGGCCTTGCTCCGAAAAGAGCGTGGTGGCGGCGTCGATGATGGCCTGCTTTTTTTCTTCCGCACGGTTCTGGCGGAATGCTTCCAGCGACATGACTTCCCTGAGCGTTTACTTCGGATGAACGATGACCGGAAGCTCAGTGTACCCTTTAACGAAGGGAGAAGGCGTGCGTTTCGGCTCGCCCACGACTTCGATTTTGTGGAAGCGTTTCTGTATCTCTTCCCACAGCACGCGCAGCTGCATCTCGCCGAGCCGGTTACCCATGCAGCGGTGGATGCCGAAACCGAAAGACAGGTGCTTTCGGGCGTTGGGTCGGTCGATGATCAGGCGGTCGGCGTTTTCGAACACGCTTTCGTCACGGTTGCCCGACACGTACCACATGACGACCTTTTCGCCAGCCTTGATCTGCTTGCCGCCGAGGATGGTGTCCTGCTTGGCGGTGCGGCGCATGTGCGCCAGCGGCGTCTGCCAGCGGATGATTTCCGCCACCATGTTCGGGATCAGCGACGGATCTGCGCGTAGCTTATCGTACTCCTCCGGATACTGGTTGAGCGCCAGCACGCCGCCGCTGATGGAATTTCTGGTGGTGTCGTTACCGCCTACGATCAGCAGCAACACGTTGCCCAGATATTCCATCGGCTCCATGTTCTGGGTCGCCTCCGAATGCGCCAGCATCGAAATCATGTCATCGGTGGGGGGCTGGTTGGCCTTTTCGTTCCACAGCTCGACGAATCGCTGCAGGCATTCCAGCAGCTCTTCGCGTCGCTGCTCGACGCTGTCTACCAGGCCGCTTTCCACGCCGGCTGCGGCGATGTCAGACCAGCGGGTCAGTTTTGCGCGTTCTTCGAACGGGAAACCGAGAATGGTGGCCAGCATCTGGGTGGTGAGGTTGATCGATACTTCGTCGACCCAGTTGATGGTTTCACCGGTCGGCAGGTTGTCGAGTATGTCGCACACCCGGCCGCGGATGGTGGGCTCGAGGTTCGCAAGGTTGCGCGGCGATACGATGGGCTGCACGACTTTGCGCTGCTGGTCGTGCTTCGGCCGATCCATGGCGATGAACATCGGCATGTGAAAGTCTTCGGGCTGGTCGAAGAGGGTGATGTTGCGGTCGGAGCTGAATACTTCGTGGTTCTCGTCCACGTCTTTGATCAGGCGGTAGCTCGAAACCGACCAGTAGGGTCCGAACTCGCTGTCACGGCAGTAGTGCACCGGTTCGTCGCGGCGCAGGCGCGCGAAGTAGTCGGCATGCATGTTGTCTCTGAAGTAGCGGCCCTGGCCGATGTCGAGCGCCTCGAGCGGCATGGTCCAAGGGTCGGGGTAGATGAATTCCTCGTGGGCTTCGCTCACAGGGTTTCTCCGTAAGATTGGTGGCGTTGATGCGAATGCTACAGAGTCTAAACGAAAATGCAACGTTTCGTTTAGACTGAAGTCGCAATTCTTGCCGCAATTGGGCCGTCTGCTGCATGCATTCGGCTGCCGGAATCCTGGGATAACCCTTTCCTGACAGTGACTTAGGGTTGTTCTACGGGGAAGGGCGCGCTAGACTTCGAATCTCCAGCAAGGTAGCTGGGGCGATCTGGATCTGGCGTTGAGCCTGAAAGGGCGCTTCTCTTGGTAGAGATCGGCTGAAAAACGCGACCGCAGAGCGACTTAGAGAAGGTGCTTCCTGGAACGGAAGTGCTTGTTCGCGCTGCGTTTTTTGTATTGGATCAGAAAATTATGGAGAGCGCCTATTAAAAAAGGTGGAGCGAAGCGCGTCGAGCGCAGCATCCTCAATGAGGATATACGCGCGCACGAAGTGCGACTGATTGGTGCCGACGGAAGCCAGGTCGGTATCGTGTCTAGAGACGAAGCTCTGGGTGAAGCCCGGAGGGCGAATTTGGATCTGGTGCTGATTGCACCTGATGCGGAGCCGCCGGTTTGCAAAGTCATGGACTATGGCAAACACCTCTTCGAGCTGAAAAAGACCAAGGCTGCTCAGAAGAAAAAGCAGAAGCAGACCCAGGTCAAAGAGATGAAGTTTCGTCCGGGCACAGAGGAAGGCGACTATCAGGTCAAACTACGCAACCTGAGACGCTTCCTGGAAGACGGCGACAAAGCCAAGGTTTCCCTGCGATTCAGAGGTCGCGAAGTGGTTCACCCCGAGATCGGTATGGATCTCATGGGCCGCATCGAAAAAGATCTTGAGGAGCTGGCCACTGTTGAGGCCGCACCCAAGTTCGAAGGCCGGCAGGTAATCATGGTGCTGGCGCCGCGCAAGAAAAAAGCGAGCGGCAAGCAGGCCGCGCCGGAGGCTCAAGCCAGCTAGGGTAGAACCTGCTGGCCGCGAATCTTCGGACTGCGCCGTTGCTGATCAGCGTTTGCTGGTCGGCATGATGTGTTTGCCGATTAACATTAAAAGAAACACCACCGCCAATGCGGTGCGGAATGCGTGGAGCATGTAAATGCCGAAGATGAAGACCAACAGTGGTGCCGCCAAGCGGTTCCGCCGTACCAAAAACGGTTTCAAACACCGTGCCACAAACCGAGGCCATAACTTTACCGGCCGTAGCATGAAGCGGAAGCGTCAGCTGCGCGGTCTGGAAGAGGTTGCAGCTGCAGATGTCGGCCGCCTCGATAAAATGCTACCCAAGAAAGCGCGCTAGGAGGAAACGATGCCAAGAGTAAAGTCGGGCGTGACCTCAAAGGCGCGTCGCAAAAAGGTTCTTAAGGCCGCCAAGGGTTACTACGGTGCCCGTAGCCGGACTTATCGTGTTGCCAAACAGGCCGTCGTACGCGCTGGCACCAACGCCTACCGCGACCGCCGGCAGCGCAAACGTCAGTTCCGTTCGCTGTGGATCGTGCGTATCAACGCCGGTGCTCGTGAGCATGGCCTGTCGTACAGCCAGATGATCAACGGCCTGAAGAAGGCTGATATCGAAGTCGATCGCAAGGTGCTTGCCGACCTGGCGGTTCATGAAAAAGACGCCTTCGCTGCTCTGGCGACGGCGGCTAAGGAAGCGCTGGCAGACCAGCAGGCTGCCTGATCCTTCCTGCTCTGCGAGGGTCGTCATCGGCCCTCGCCAGCTCTATCTGATTCTCTGGCACAACTAGAAGGAACACTACCCGTGACGGACGCTGCCGACGATCTGCGCTCCGAACTGTCCGGTGCGCTGGAAGCTGCGAATTCGCCGGAAGCTGTGGAGCAGCTTCGCGTGGCCTATCTCGGTAAGAAGGGCAAAATCACCGCGCTGCTCAAGTCCCTGGGCCAGCTGCCGCCGGAAGAGCGTAAGGCCGCGGGGCAGCGGATCAACCAGCTCAAGAATGCGGCGTCAGAAGAGCTCGAGCAGCGAAAGCTCGAGCTCGTGGATGCTGCAGGCAGCGGTGTAGTGATCGACGTGACGGCGCCGGGCTTACCGGTTGCTCCCGGCGGTCTGCACCCCATCACGCAGATGATGTACGACCTCGACGACGCCTTTGCCGCGCTCAATTTCGAGGTGTACCAGGGGCCGGAGATATCTACCGAGCACCACGACTTCGACAACATGAATTTTCCGCCGGATCATCCGGCGCGGGAAAGCATGGACACCTACTGGCTGGCAGGAGGCGATGGCAATGAATCGCGCCGTTGTCTCCGCCCGCACCTCACGGGTGGCAGTGTTCGCCATATGCTGGAAGGATCTCCGCCGTACCGCTTCGTTTATCCGGGGCACGTGTATCGCAACGAGACGACGGACGCGCGACACGAGCGTGCGTTCGTTCAGTACGAGGCGCTCATTGTCGATCGCGAGGTGCCGTTTACTGCGGGGCGCCTGCTGATCGATACCATCCTGCAGACTGTATTCGGCAAGCCGGTGAAGACGCGCATGCGCGCGGGCTTCTTCCCCTTTGTGGAGCCTGGCTACGAAATCGATATGGAGTGCCAGGTTTGCGCTGGCGAGGGATGCTCGGTGTGCAAGCATGTCGGCTGGCTGGAGGTGATGCCGGGTGGTGTGCCGCACCCCAATGTGCTCCGCTGCGCGGGTCTCAACCCCGATGAGTGGACGGGTTTCTACGTCAATGTCGGCCTCGATCGCCTTGTCATGATGCGTTACGGCATCGACGACGTGCGTCTCTTTCACAGCGCGGACCTGCGCTTTCTGCATCAGTTTCGGTAGGCCCAGAACATGCTCGTTTCTCTCGATTGGTTGAAAGACTATGTGACCCTGCCTGAGGATCTCTCGCCAGAGCAGATCATGCATGACCTCACCCTGGCCACCGTGGAGGTGGAAGGTGTGGAGTTTCCTGCCGAGCGGCTCGCCGGTATCTGTGTGGCAGAAGTTGTCAGTGCTGAACCGGTCCCCGACACCAGGCTGACGATGACCCGTTGCGATGCGGGTGAGCATGGCGTTTTGCCGGTTGTTTGCGGTGCGGCCAACGTCCGTGCAGGGCTGAGGGTGGCGCTGGCGCTGCCCGGCGCGCGCATTTATCCCCACGGCGCTTCCGAGGCGCTTGTTGTTAAGCAGGCGCAGTTGCGGGGTATGGACAGCCATGCGGTGATCTGTGCCGCGGATGAGATCGGTCTGACCGGTGTTTTCCCGGCTGCAGACGACAAAACCATCATCGAACTCTCCGAACTTACCGAGGTAGCGCTCGGAACGCCGCTCGCGGACGCTGTAGGATACGCAGACGCGGTTTTCGAGATCGACAACAAATCTCTCACCAACCGCCCGGATCTCTGGGGGCATTACGGCATTGCCCGTGAGCTCGCCGCGATCTATTCCGCTCCGCTGGCTGAGCTGCCGGAAGCCCCGAAGGTTCCGGCTGCACAACGGGCGCTGCTCGCGCCTTCCGAACCCGCTGTATGCAATCGCTTTACGGCGACAGTATTCGAAGGTGTGTCGGTGCAGCAGGCGCCGCTGGCGATGCGCAGCCGACTGGCCCGGGTGGGGCAGCGCGCCATCGATCTCTTCGTCGATCTCACTAACTACGTGATGTTTGCGGTGGGGCAACCCAGCCATGCGTTCGATGCCGACCAGTTGAACGGGCCGCTCAGGGCCCGATTCGGCGAGTCGGGTGAGCAGTTGACGCTCCTCGACGGGGTCGAGGTGCAAGGCGATCCAGCCATGGCGTTCATTGCGGATGAGTCGACGCCGCTCGCCGTTGCGGGTGTGAAGGGTGGTGCGGCGTCAGGCGTTACTTCTGACACCTCGCGTATCTTTCTCGAGATGGCCAATTTCGATGCAAAGTTGATCCGCGCCGCGTCGCAGAAGATCGGTGCACGTACTGAGGCGTCCACACGCTTCGAAAAGGCGCTGGACACACAACGCATCGACCAGGGTTTGGGGCTCTTCCATGCACTTCTGAAAGAGGTTCAGCCTGCCGCACGCGTGGTTGCTTTTCAGGATGAGGTGTCTCGCGCTACTGAACGGGCAGTGGTGGTGGTCACGCACGATTACATCAATACGAGGTTGGGCGTGCCCTTTGCTGCTGACGCGATCCAGGCATCTCTGGAAGTGCTCGGCTTCGAAGTCGAAGTGGCCAATGACGAATTCAGATTGCGAGCGCCGACCTGGCGCTCCACGGGCGACGTGTCGCTGCCGGCCGATATCGTCGAAGAGGTTGCGCGGCTGCATGGATACGACAACTTTCAGTTCGTGCCACCACGTATCGATCTGACGCACCTGCCCAGGTCCCGCCGAATGCCGCTGGACCGGCAGGTGAGAGAGTTGCTGGCCACGGCCGGCCTGCAGGAGGTATTTACCTACCCCTGGACCCGCGATGCGCTCATCGAAGCAGCAGCAGGCAGTGCAACAGATTTTCTCGCGCTCGAGATGCCGCCAGCGCCGGATCTTGCGCGTTTGAGGCCGTCGCTGCTGCCGAACCTGCTGGAAGCCGTTGTCACCAATCAGCGTTACTACGAAGAGTTTGGTCTCTTCGAGGTTGGCTCGGTTTATTCGGAGACCGGTGACCGCACCTCAGCCGCTGCGGTGCTGGCTGGTTCGTCTGCAGAGGGCCTGTTCCGGAAGCTTCGCGGTGTGGTTGAGCATGTACAGCGTCGAGCCCAGCTGGAATCAATTCGCCTTATGCCCTCCAGGGAGCCGCATGACTGGGCAGATCCTGAGGCTCAGCTCCACATTCTCAAGGGGGAAGAACGGGTGGGTGTGCTGGCTCGGGTCAGCAATCGAAGCAAGCGCCTGTCGGGCATCGACCGGGCAGAGGTGATTGGTTTCGAGTTGAGTCTGGCGCCCCTGAGCTACCATCCGACCCGCGAAAATCGCTATGAGAAGGTGCCGGAATTTCCGGCGTCCTGGTTCGATGTCAGCGTGCTGCTGGCCGACGATGTGACCTGGGAGCAGGTGCTGGCGCAGACCGCAGCGATCGATCCTCTGCTGCGGGAGGTACGTTGGATCGGCGAATACCGAGGCAAGGGCATCCCGGAAAGTCATCGTTCGCTCACGCTCAGGCTTGTGGTCGGGGCGCATGATCGGACGCTGGTTTCTGAGGAGGCTGAGGCTGTTCGCTCAAAGGTTGTCAGCGTATTGACCGAAAACTTGTCGGCTGTCCAGAGGTAACGGCAAGAACTTTGGCCTTTGCTTTGGGTTCTTCTTCTAACCTATTGAAAATAATAAGAAAACACTTTCAGAGGTGGTGCGCTTTAGTCCCATTCTGCTTATTGGTTTGTGCCCCAACCCGTTGATTCAACTGAAAAAAATGATGTCAATGCTTTTGATCGAGGCGACCTTGGGGTAGCATCCTGATTGCATCGTTTGTAGCGGAAACGATAAGAATAATTCGAGCCTCTTTTTTTGGGGTATCGATCAAAAAGAGAAAAGTCGGTCGCCAATGCACGGGGGAGTTCAACAGCAGTTTGAACGTGCAGCATCGGGGCCGAATCAGGGAAGTTGAAATAAGGGAGGCAGCGCGCATTGAGTGCTCTGACCAAAGCTGAGTTAGCCGACCGGCTGTTTGATGAGCTTGGGCTCAACAAACGGGAAGCGAAAGAGATCGTCGAGCTGTTCTTCTCGGAAATCTCTGCCTGTCTTGAACGTAACGAGCAGGTGAAGCTGTCGGGTTTCGGAAATTTTGATCTTCGCGAGAAGGGTGAGCGGCCCGGCCGAAACCCGAAAACCGGTGAAGAGATTCCCATAACGGCACGGCGGGTGGTAACGTTCCGCCCAGGACAGAAACTTAAATTGCGTGTGGAAGCATATGCTGGACCCGGGACACAATAACGAGCTGCCGCCCATCCCGGGCAAGCGCTACTTCACCATCGGTGAGGTGTCACAACTGTGTGACGTGAAGCCTCATGTGCTGCGTTACTGGGAGCAGGAGTTCCCCCAGCTCAAGCCGGTCAAACGGCGCGGCAATCGGCGCTACTATCAGCGTCAGGACGTGCTCACCATCCGCCAGATCCGGGCGCTGCTATACGAGCAGGGCTTCACGATTACCGGTGCGCGCCAGCGCCTCGAAGGCAGCGACGCGAAGGAAGACCAGACGCAGTTCAAACTGCTGGTCAAGCAGATGATCGTCGAGCTCGAAGATGTGCTCAGGGTGTTGAAGTCCTGACCTTTCAGTAGAATCGTTTGCTTTCAATACTGGAGAGCGATCGATGTCTGAAACACCGGATGTGGACAGCCTGAAACTCGAAGAGATCGACGTCAGTCAGGCGCACCTCTACCAGAACGATACGTGGCGGCCGTACTTTGCGCGGTTACGACGTGAAGCCCCCGTCCATTATCTGGCCGACAGCGCCGTTGGACCTTACTGGTCGGTCACTTCGCACGCCCTCATCAAATCTGTCGATACCAACCATGAGGTGTTCTCCTCCGAGGCCAACGGCATCTCCATTGCGGATCCGCCGGAGGAACTCCCTGAGGGTATGGACGAGTCCATGGTTCTGGAGAACTTCATCTCCATGGATCCGCCGAGGCATGGTGCGCAGCGCAATACGGTATCTCCTTCGGTCGCACCTTCGAACCTTGCGAACCTCGAACCTCTGATACGTGAGCGGGTCATCGACATTCTCGATCATCTGCCGGTGGGCGAGACGTTCAACTGGGTGGATAAGGTCTCGATCGAACTCACGGCGCGCATGCTCGCAACGCTTTTCGATTTTCCTTACGAAGACCGTCGCAAGCTCGTGCATTGGTCCGACATCACCACAGCGGTGCCGCAGACCACCGGTGAAGAGGACATGGACATCGAGTACCGCCAGGCCGAACTGCTTGAGTGTGCTCAGACGTTCTATCAGCTCTGGGCTGAGCGTGCTGCCGCAGAGCCCAAGGCCGACCTCATCTCCATGCTGGCCCATGGTGAAGCCACGAAGAACATGCACGAGAACCCGCGGCTGTTTCTGGGCAACATTCTGCTGCTCATTGTTGGCGGCAACGACACGACGCGC
>JAUIKX010000150.1 GCA_030430515.1 Gammaproteobacteria bacterium
ATTGATCCAGTATCAGCCAACCACCGAGAAAGTACGCAAGCGACCGGTACTGTACGTGTTCAGCCAGGTGAACCGCTTTTACCTCGGAGACCTCACCGAAGAACGCAGCCTGTTCAGGCAGCTGCTCGCAGAAGGCATACAGGTTTTCGCCGTAAGCTGGCGCAATCCTCAGCGCGAGCACGCCGGCTGGTCTCTGGAGACCTACGCAGAGGCAGTCATTCAGGCCCTGCGCGCGGTGCGAAGCATTACGCGCATCCGCAAGGTTGACCTCATGGGCCTGTGCGCCGGCGGCATCACCGCCGCCACCGCGGCAGGAGTGCTCGCCGCCCGGGGCGACGACTGGATCAAATCGCTCTCGCTGTTCGTCACAATTCTCGACAATCGCCCGGGCGACTCCGACTTCACACTCTTCTCAAACGACCTGTCTGTCGAAGCACAGAAGGCACGCGTCAGGGCTCAAGGCATGATGACAGAGCGCGACGTGCTGGAGATGTTCGCGTATCTGCGCCTCGATGAGAACGTTTTCAGCTTCGTGCGCAGCAACTACTTTCGCGGCGAGGCGCCGCTCGTTCACCCGCTGCTCTTCTGGTCTATGGACTACACTCGTGTTCCCGCCGAAATGCAGTGCGACCTCATCGACCTGGGTCACAGCAACACCCTAGCCAAAAGAGAGTTTCGCGCCCTCGGCCAGACGGTGGATCTGAAACGGATCGAGTACCCGGTATACATATCGGCCGGGAGCACGGACCACATTACGCCCTGGCCTGCCTGCTACCGCAGCGTGCACCTATTCGGTGGCGATGTGACATTCGTGCTGAGCAACCAGGCGCACACACAAACCATCAGCGCCAAACCCAACCGCCACCTGAAGTACTGGATCGCAGAGACCCTGCCGGAAGGTTGCGACGACTGGCTGTCAGCCGCTACAGAAAAAAGCAGCGACTGGCGCACCCACTGGATCGAGTGGCTGAAGAGCCACTCCAAAAGGAAACCGGCCCCCGAGGCACTCGGCAGCCGGCTGTATCCGCCGCTGGAAAACGCACCAGGGCTCTACGTGCTGGAAAGCTGAGGCCTCTCGCCTCTAAAGGGATTCCTCGATGACATCGAGGAACAAATCACGCAAAGACACCATGCCGACCGGCTTGCCCTCTTCGACCACCGGGAGGTGGCGAACGTGGTGCTTCTTCATGAGCGAAATGCAATGTGGCACCGTCTCGGAGGGCGTGACCGACACCACGTCTGAAGTCATGATCTCGCTGACTTTCGTCTGCTGAGAGGTGTGCGTATCGAGGATGACTTTGCGCACGTAGTCCCGCTCGGAAACAATACCGACCAGGTAGCCATCGATCTGCACACACAGCGCACCGACATTGGTCTCATTCATCATCTTCAGCGCATCGTAGACCGATGCCAGCGGCTCGATCCAAACCACATCGCGCTGCTTCTTGCGCAGAATGTCATCGACTGTATGCATACGTGTTCCCCGAAATTCTTTGGAGCGAAGAAGATTCGACCGCTCGCTCATATTTCATATTATTATATTCTTATAACCTAATTTTTGCCCCGATGCACTAACGACAAGCGTCCGCGTGCTCTCTGCGCAACCGAAGCAGCACATCTTCAGGCGTGCGACTTTCCGGGCGAGCCGCCCTTTCGACTGCACGCCGGGCAATCTCGCAATGCTCAGACGCAATCCACTCATCGTAGGCACCGTAGAGCGCGTCCTCATCGGCCGGATCGGCGCAATGCGCACGGATATCTGCCATCACCTTGCGTTTGACCGTTTCGCGCTCATCGTCCTTCACGTAAGCACGCTGCCCTTGATAGTAGTCGCCGTGCCACTGAGGGCGGTAGTTACCTGCGTCATCCCGATAAACCGGCATGACTTCCTGAAGAGCAGCGAAGTTGCGACGAGCATTTCTGCAGGCCATATCATGATCGACCTGCACCGGCGCCTCGGGGGGTGACAGCTTCACGGTCTCACGGAAGCGCTCTTCCGCCTGGCGCACCAGCTCGAGCCGTCGTAACTCACCCTCATCGGGTTCTGAGGGCGGCTTCCGGGTCTCGATGTCCACCACCTCTGCCTGCACGGAAGCCGGCTTTTTGTCGCTGAAGTGCACCTCTCCGTTCTCGTCCACCCAGCGATACACATCAGCGAGCAGGCTGCTCGATGACGCCAATAGAAAGGGGACCAGCAGCCATGGAAGCTGGACCGACACGAGCTTCACGAAGGTTTCGCGCGTAGACGTTTGAAACCCTCGACGAAGTTCTGCAGCCTGGGAGATATGTCTCCCCGGGCCAGCCGCACATCGATGAGCTGAAATCGGCCACGGCGCTCTGCGGCAGTCTCGAGGGCGTCGCGCAACTCCGCCCGGGTGCTTGCCGTGTAGCCTTCACCACCGAGCGTGCGTGCAATGGCGGCGAAGTCGAACTGAGTGAGGTCATTGAACCGGCTTTCGGGCTGAAACGCCCGGAGCATCTCCCAGCTTGCGTTGTTGAACAGCAGCACGATCGGGTCCCAGCCGTAGCGGCTGCAGTTGAGAAGCTCCCACCCGGTCATCTGAAATGCGCCGTCTCCCACGACGATCAGCGTCCGTTCTCCGCTTGCCGCCTGCAGCCCCAACCCGGCGGGCACACCGAACCCCATGGTGGCGTAGTAGCCGGGCGCAACGATGCGGGTGGGCGCGAAATCCATGGCGGTGAATATGCAGTCCCCCATGTCGCTGGCCACCGGCATGCGCCCCCGCGCGGCAAACAGATCGTTGACCGCGCACGCAAGATCGGCCGGGAGTATGGGCTGATCATCCGCCTGCAACCCGATCGGTGGCTCCTCTCGCCTGACCGCGGGGCTCTCCCTTCGATCGACCCGACCAACAAGACTTTCAACGAAGTCTGCGAGCGGCAGATCGTGATAGGTGTGGAAGCCGAGGCTGACCTCACCATCGGCTGCCAGAATGACGTTGCGGGCCTCAATACCTTCCACGGATGAGCCGAAGTTGCTGTCGGCCATGATGACGCCCAGCATCAGCAGAGCATCCGAGTTTTCGACAGCCTCAGCCACGTCAGGGTCACCGGCCATGCCCATGTACGTGCCCCCTACCGGCGTTCGGCTTTCCGAAAGCAGGCCGCGCCCCATGAAGGTGGTAAAAACCTCGATACCCAGCTTTTCCGCCAACGCTTCCACGGCACGTTCGATACCAAAGCGACGGATCTCGACGCCCACCAGCATGACCGGTCGCCGCGCACTTGCAATGCGCTCTGCCACTTCTTCTACGCAGGCATCGAGCACCTCGACATCCACAGAAGGTAACGCGCTGACGGGTATCTCCGCACACGGCAGGTCCACCACATCACGTGGCACCTCCAGATAGACGGGACGTGACTCGGCACGACAGCGCGCGAGCACCTGTGCCACCTGTTCGGGCACCCGCCGTGGATCATCAAGCACGGCCTGGGCGCAGGTCACCTCCCTGAATACATCGAGCTGAGATCGGAGCCTTTTGGCCTGATGATGTACACCCAGCCCGGTCGCTCGGTCTGCCGCACCCGGCGCTCCGGAAATCACGACAACCGGTGAGCGCTCGGCGTAGGCCGCGGCGACCGCGTTGACCATGTTGAATGCACCTGCACCGTAGGTGACAGCGGCGACCGATGAACCGCGATGCAGACGCGCTGCCGCATCGGCCGCGAACCCCACGGCAGGCTCGTGGCTGAGGGTGTAACACGGCAGGATGTTCGATTCTTCAATGACCTTGAACAATGGCAGGGCAAAATCACCCGGCAGGCCGAAAATCTCCTGCACGCCTTCTGCTTTGAGCGCTCGAAGCAAAGCGCGACCCAGACTCATAGCAATTCTCCAGTACACCTTCTCAGCAGCCTGCTAACGCTAGCACGATCGCAATCGAGCCGATAACCTCAAGCTGAGAAATCAGAAGGGGCGCTCGCTTGACCATCACCATTTACCGGGCCAGGAAGGTCATCACCATGAACCCTGCTAACCCGGAGGCTACGCACATCGCTGTGCGTGACGGGTCTATTCTGGGCGCAGGCAGCCTGGAAGAAGTAGCCGGTTGGGGCGATTACTCACTCGACGATACCTTCGCGGAGCACGTCATCGTTCCGGGGTTCGTCGAGGCCCACGCGCACATCATGGCGGCAGGCATGATGATGCTGCCCTACGTGGGTTATTTCGACCGTCCGCTTGCCGACGGCTCCATCGCACATGGTGTGCAATCCTACGACCAGCTCATCGACACACTCCGAGACGAAGAGCGTCGCCTGGAGGACCCGGCCGCGCCACTCGTTGCCACAGGCTTCGATCCCATCTACTTCAATGATCATCCGCGGCTGACGCGGCATCATCTAGACAAGATATCCCACACACGCCCGATCTACGTGCAGCATGCCAGCGGTCATCTCGCTACTGTCAACACGGCAATGCTCGAAGTCAGTAACGTCACAGCCCAGATGACGGTTGAGGGGCTCGGACGTGACGCACACGGCGAACTGGATGGCGAGCTGCGCGAGCCGCCAGCCATGGGGTTGTGCAAAAGCGGCTTTCGCATCGTGCAGCTTGCCAACAACACAGAGCAAGCTCACCAGGAGTTCGGTGCCCTGGCGCGCAATGCAGGCATTACCACATGCACAGATCTAGGCGGCATGTCGATATTGGTTCCAAAGCTTCTGAGCATCATGGAACAGGCTACCCGCGAGGACGACTACCCCCTACGCATCGCCCAATACAACATTCCTACAGTGCCGGGCTTCTCCGGTGCATTCGAAGAAATCGCCGAGCGCCTTCTCGAACTTCGCCAACACGAAAACGAACGCCTGCGCTTCCCTGGCGTCAAGTTCATTCTCGACGGCTCAATTCAGGGCTTCAGCGCGCTGCTGAAAGAGCCCAACTACTACAAAGGCGAAGATCACGGTCAGCTGCTCACCGTTCCAGAGCAGTTCGTCGACTGGATGCGGCCATTTCATCGGGCCGGCATCAACGTGCACATGCACTGCAATGGCAACCTCACCCAGGATTTGGCCATCGACACTGTGGAGAAACTGCTGCGGGAAGACCCCTGGCTCGATCACCGCCACACGATCACCCATGCACAGCTCACCACTCAGGCCCAACTTCGGCGCATGGCCAGGCTCGGTATCTGTGCGAACTTTTTCAGCAACCATCTCTGGTACTGGGGCGATCAGCACTATGAACTCACCGTTGGGCCAGAACGAGCCAACGCACTGGAGCCTTGCGCGTCCGCACTGCGGGAAGGCGTTCCGTTCTCCGTGCACTCCGATGCTGGCGTCACGCCGCTGGGCTCTCTCCACACCATGTGGTGCGCAGTCAACCGCTTAACGCCAAGCGGTAGAACGCTTGGTGAAGCCGAGAAGATATCGGCCTTTGAGGCCTTAAAAGCCGTCACGATCAATGCCGCCTACCAGATGCACATGGACGATGAGATCGGTTCCATCGAGGCTGGAAAGAAAGCCGATTTCGCCATACTCGAAGAAGACCCGTTGAGCGTTGAGCCGATGCACATACGCGATATCAAGGTGTGGGGCACAGTACTGGCCGGCACGAAACATCAAGCAGCGCAACCGCAATGATCAGCTACACGGTTCTTGGTGGTTATCTCGGCGCGGGCAAAACCACCCTTCTGAATCACATACTCACGCACAATGAAGGGGAGCGGATCGCGCTGCTCATCAACGACTTCGGCGACATCAACATCGACGCGAAGCTCGTGCAGTCCGAAGACGATAGTCAGATCAATCTGGCCAACGGCTGCATCTGTTGCAACCTGAGCGATGGTTTTCTCGAAGCTCTGGAACGCCTCGAAGCATTATCACCACCGCCGGATCGGATCATCGTCGAAGCGAGCGGAGTTGCCGACGTGCACAAGCTCGCTCAGTACGGCCACGGACACAACCTGACTCTGGCAGGCACAATCGTCGTTGCCGACGCGCAAACAGCAAAAGAAAAAGCAGCGGACAAATATGTAGCGAACACAGTGCAGCGGCAACTGCTTGCAGCAGACATGATCCTTCTGAACAAAGTCGATCTTCTGACCGAGGAGCAGGTCGAAGCTGTCGCAGTCTGGTTGAGCGAACTAACTCATGGCACGCCTCTGGTCAAAACCGTAAACAGCGCCGTTCCGCTGGCCCTGATTACAGACATGACACCCGAGCCGCACAACCTTCCAGCAAGAGATGAACACGAACACTACGCTCGCTGGAGCTACCAGTGCGATCACGCGCTGGATGAAGAACGCGTGCACAGATTCGTTGACAGCCTGGGCGACGATGTTCTGCGTGCGAAAGGGCTGATTCAATCCACAAGTGGCGACAACCTGGAGCTACAAGTCGTCGGCAGACGAAGAACGCTTGATCGCACGGCAAAAAGCAATAACACAGGCGCAGAAATCGTCGCCATCGGCCTGCAGGATGCACTCGATCTGGCGAACCTGGAAAACAGTGCCAAAGCCTTTCTGAGCTAGTGGGCCGCAGGCTGACGGAGTGTCACGGCACGGTGATCAACTCCGCTGTGGGCAGCTCACCCTCTCCGAGAACCTGTCGCTTGAGCGCTCGAAACCGCTCAAAGTCACCCATCACGATCTGCCAGACAAATATTCTGTCCTGCTCAGCAACATGCTCAACAAACGGACTGAAGCCCATCGGCACAATGCGCATACCTTCGCCCTGATCATCCTGCAGATATTGCTCGACAAACTTCTGGTAGTCATCAAACCGATCGGGAGAAAGCACGTCGATAAAAGCGATGGTATCGTTCTCGCCTTCACCAAGGCGTTCAATCAGGCGTGCAGGAAACAATCCACCGGTGATTCTTGCGTTGATCTCGATGACGACGATGTCGTCACCTCGCACAAAAAAATCGATGCCGCAATTGAGTCCATAAGGACTGCTGTAACCCAACGCCTGAACATATCGCCCTACCTGCAGACACACCTCTCGCTGCCGGTCGGAGAGTTCGAGCTTGTCGCTGATGTAGTTACCCACCCAGAGCCCTTCCGCGAACAGTATCTGCCGGACATTCGTGATAGCGACGGTGTCGTCCGTGATCGTGAGATCCACGGTCATCTCCGTGAATCCATCTGTCGGCAGGCACTCCTGGAGCAGCAGGTCGATCTCGTCATCATACTCAGCGACATATTGTGAGGCCTCCTCCAGAGAAGCCACACGGGCAACATTTCTGGCGCCGGCCAGCCCCTGAAGCTTGAGCATTGCCGACCCATGACGGGTAAAAAAGTCAGCCACTGCTGCACCGGAAAGGTCTGCCTTCGTACACACCAGCGTCTCAGGCACAGGAATACCCGCTGCGGGTGCAGTGCGTGCAAAGTGCATCTTCGAGTTCACTTTCTGACTGAGCGCCAGGGCTTGTTTGCTGTTGTGCAGCGGGATGTTGCTTCCGCTGACCATGTACAGACCCAGCAGCGCAGCTTCCGGGTGCTGTTTCGCAACCGCTTCGTAAAACCCTTCCGACGGATAGTAGTGGTACTGCGACATCGGCACGACATCGCCGAACAGACGCTCGAAGACGCCATTATAAAATTGGAGCGCCAGGTTCCAGGGCGGCTGCTGGAAGAGTGCATGCATGGCCACGTGATCCCGAGCGCTGCCCATATAAGTGAGCGCCACCTGCAGCATTGCGGTCAGCACCAGATTGTCGCGATCATCCTGCTGCTGCTTTGGGGTCAACTCGCTCCGCTCGAAGTGCAGCAGGCAATCATCTCCCGCCATTGCAGTGAATACACTTTCCTGTTGACCGGGCACGAACGCCCCGAATGGTCTGCTCATCGATTCTCCTCTGGTTTTGCCCTCAGTAGGCACTGGCGCCGGGCAGATGGCGCTGCCGGATTCGCACATCAAAACATATATTCAGATGTTCAAGTCCACGCAGAAAACTGTGCGGAACGTGCGCAAACTGATCGTCAGAATCGACCAGCCGCAGGTTTTCCAGGCGATTCAGCAGCACGGTGAAGGTGGAGAAAATCTCCTGACGTGCCAGCGCCGCCCCCGGACAGTGATGAGGCCCCGAGCCAAATGCCAGATGCGCTCCAGGTTTCTGCCTTGCGACATCGAAGGTCTCGCCGTCCTCAAACACCGCCTCGTCACGATTTGCAGAGGCATACCCCAGCGCCAGGACGCTGCCTTTCGGGATGGGAACCCCTCCAATCTCCGTATCCTCGGTCGCCATGCGCCAAAGGTGCAACACCGGGGTCTCGAAACGCAGCGTCTCCTCGATGAAGTTGCGCAGCAGCTTCGCATCATCCCGCAGACGTTCCATGGTGCCTGGACGTTGCAGGAGCAGCATCAACGCCGAACCGAGAGCATTGGTGGTGGTCTCATTGCCGCCGGTCAGCAGCTGGTCGAGCATATCCATCAACTCGTACATATCGAGTTGGCGCTGCTCACCGGTTTCCGGGTCTTCGATCTGGGTATGCACGAGATCGGAAATGATGTCG
>JAUIKX010000151.1 GCA_030430515.1 Gammaproteobacteria bacterium
TTACGCGGCCAACGCTGGAAACCACCCGGCCGTCTTCGTGAAGCTCGAGCCGCCGCCATCCGGGAGGCAGGCTGTTGAGCGTCGGCTTCGAGGTGCCGGGTTCGAACTGAAAGCAGGTGGAAGGCGTGCCGAAGAACCAGGTGTCTCCGTAGAGTTTCTGCGCTTCCTGGTGAACGTGGCCGGAAATCACTGCCCGCACCGCTTCGTGTCTGGCGAGGCATTCTAGCAGCGTTGCCGACTGAATTCGGTCGCAATCGAGCCATGGACAATGCACCGGAAAAAAATGGTGGTGCGTCGCGACCAGTGCATGTTCAGCTCCGTCGAGACGTCGCGCGAGCGCTTCGGCCTGGTCGTCCTCCACACGGGAGGCAGCCTGCCCATCTACATGGCTGTCGAGCAGCACGATACGCCAGGAACCCAGCTGAAGGTCCTCGCCGGGCAATGCCGATCGTTCGAACAACTCCGCAAAATCGTGATTGCCGGGTGTGCAGGCCAGCGGCCCGTCGAACCGCTGCCGTACGCTGCGGTGAAAGCGGTCATATGCGGCCACATCGTCAGGGTCGTGAGCGATGTCTCCAGTCGCTATAACGGCGTCGGGCGCCATCTCGCCCAGCGCGGCATCCAGAACGCGCTCGAGGGTCATCTGCGTATCTACCTCGCAAAGCAGCCCTCCCGGCGGGGACACCAGGTGGTTGTCAGTGATCTGCAGTACGGAAAGCTTGTTCAAGTCTTGGCGAAAACAGGCTCGGCCTGGCTCACGCCATGTTTCAGGCAGTGTGCAAGGTACTCGCCCAGGAAACGGTTGATCTGCGCCTTCTCGTCCTTGTGGCGCATGCGCCGGTTGGGGTATTCATAGACTGCGGCAAAGCGGCGCTCGTTCTGAAACTCCACCACTTCCGCACTGCGTGCATCGTGGTAGAGCCGGACCTTGATCGACGGATCCCCAATCGACGGCTCACCCGGCGGAGACTCTCCGGTGCTCTGCGAAACGCGGACGAGCGTGGTGTATGGACTCCGTTCGACAACGTCGATACGCACCAGCGGCCCATCCTCGGACCCCAGCCTGAACACCACACGATCGTGCTCCGCCATGCGCGGAAAGAGCTTACCCACACGCAGGTAATTGGCGTCGCACTCTGCCATGTGCCGAGGCAGATCTACCGTGTAGCGTTTGTTTCGCATGGTACTTCGCATGAAGCGTAAATCGGGTCTGTTGGCTGGTCGGTGGGCTACCTTACCACAGCGTTCTATCCCGGCATCACGCGGCAATCGAAGATTCTGATGCTCTGCCTGGCGGCGCGCTGGCCCCCCAGTACATGTGCGACAGTTCACATATCTGGCCTCAGCCAGAGAGGAAGAAAACGACTCAGACAAACCCCCTCTGTTAAACTCTCCTGACAGCTGGTCACGGGCACCGCGGGTTGAACAAAGGACTTTCATACATGCGTCTGACGGCATTAGTAGCGCTCATCTTTCTGGGCAGTTCCGCAATGGCGGAAAATCTATCCGAGGTCTATCAGGCAGCGAGGGATCACGACCCAGTGCTTGGGGCCGCCGAAGCCAGTTTCCAGGCCAGCCGCCAGAGCGTTCCGCAGGCACGCGCGCAGCTCCTGCCGAACGTCCGCGCCAGCGCCAACACCGCCTGGAACGAACAGGAGTTTCCAGAAGGCTTCATCGACACCTCACCCGGCAGCCCGACTTTCGGACAATCGGTACCGGTTCCGGATCAGGAGTTCAACGAACGGTTCTGGCAGGCGCAGCTTTCACAGAGCGTGGTCAATATGGAGCGCTGGTTCGATCTGCGCGCCGCAAAGTCTTCTGTCGCGAGCGCAGAAAAGCAGCTCGACGCTACCCGACAGAATCTGATCGTGAGGGTCATTCAGGCTTATCTGAACGTTCTGCGCGCTCAGGATCTGCTCGACTCCACCATGGCCGAAGAAGCCGCAGTGAAACGCCAGCTCGAGCAGGTGCAGCAGCGCTTCGATGTCGGCCTGGTGGCGATTACCGACGTGCTCGAAGCACAGGCTGCCTACGACAATTCCGTTGTTCGACGCATTCAGGCCGACGGCGACCACGAAATTTTCTTCGAAACGCTGCGTACGCTCACCGGCATCAACCATCAGTCGCTGGACCGTCTTTCGGAACAGCTGCCCATCGTCAACCCCGAGCCGCGCAGCGAGGAGGAATGGGTTTCCACCGCGCTGGCATCGAACCTCGCCATTGCGGCATCCGAAGAACAGCTGCACGCTGCGGAAAGAGCGCTTCGCGCCCGCAAAGCAGGCCACCTGCCGACGGTAGACGCCACCGCCACACACCGACGCTTCAAAAGTGGCGCCGCATTCGGTGTGAACCGCACAGATACCACCGTATACGGCCTACAGTTCACGCTGCCGATTTATCTGGGCGGATTCAACCATGCGCGCCGCCGCGAAGCCGGCGCGCTGGCAGAACAGGCCAGGCAGCAGCTGCAGGACCAGCGCCTGACCGTCAGCCGTGACACACGCAACCTCTTCCAGGCCGTCGCCACAGACGTCGTGCGCGTGCGCGCCAGGTTGAAGGCCATCAAATCAAGCCAGTCGGCACTGGAGGCGACGGAAACCGGCTACGAAGTCGGCACCCGCAATATCGTCGATGTGCTGCAGGCGCAGCAGCGCCTGTTCTCCGCTCAGTTCGACTACGCGGATTCACGCTACAACTACGTAATCAATCTCATGCGGCTGAAGCAGGCGGCCGGCACCCTGGTGCCGCCCGACCTGCACGAACTGAATGCGTTTACCGACCCGAACGCGAAGGTTGAGCGGCTGACGACGCTGCGCAACTACAACGGTGCGTCTTTGAATTAGGGCAGCACGTCGGCGAGACAATCGAGCAGGATTTTTTCCTGGCGCTGGGCGGCACCCGTGTTGGCGCTGACCACCGCATGCCCACTGGCGCCGGCTTTCCTGCGCTCCGCCTCGAACTCGAACCACATGTCGACCTGATCTGCGAGCGTCATGGCGTCGTTCACCTCGACGAGGGCCCCCGCCGATACGAAAAGATCGACGATGTCGACAAAGTTGTAGACGTACGGCCCGGTGATCACCGGGCACTGCCAGAGCGCCGGTTCAATGGGGTTATGGCCACCGCGATCGACCAGGCTGCCGCCAACGAAAGCCACCTCGGCGAGGCCGAACAGCGTGAGTTGGGTGCCCATCACATCGCCGACAACCACCTGCGGCGCAGGGCCTTCGAGCTCGCTCTGCAGCGCGACCGAGAACTGTCGCTCCCGAACGAGTGCCGACACCTCCTGAGCCCGGAATGGATGCCGGGGTACGAGCAGAAAGCAGGCGTCGGAGTGGCACTCGAGCACGCTGCGCGCTGCTTCGAGCAATATTTCCTCTTCTCCCTCATGCGTACTGGCACCGATCCACACACGCCGCTCCGAAAGAGCCCACAAACTGGCAAGAGACCGCGCCTCGCTGCGATTGCTGTCGCTGAGAGACACATCGAATTTGACGCTACCAACGACCTGCACGTTGCGGGCGCCGAGCGACTCGAAACGCTCACCGTGGGCAGGCGTCTGACAGGCTACCGCGCTGAGCTTGCCCAGCATGTCACGGGTGAGACCCGAGATTCGCCGATAGCCCTCAGCCGACTTCTCGGACAGACGGCCGTTGACCAGAACAACAGGCGCACCGGTTCGATAGGCGAAGTCGATGAGGTTAGGCCAAAGCTCCGTTTCCATGAGTACGAGGGCTTTCGGTTTCACCGCGCTGAAAAAGCGACGAACGGACCGCGTGAAATCATAGGGTGCGTAGCAATGGTCCACTCGCCCACCCAACCGTCGCTGCACCTCTCCCGAACCCGTGGGGGTCATGGTGGTGACCAGCACCCGCTGACCAGGAAAGCGCGCGAGCATGGATTCGATGAGCACCACCGCCGCGATGGTCTCGCCCGCAGACACCGTGTGGAACCAGATCGGACCCTCTCCTACCTCAGCCGGTACATGGCCGAACCGTTCTTCTGTTCGCTCACCATATTCCGGCTCCTTGCGTGCCCGCAACAACAGCCGCAATCGCACCAGCGGATAGGCAATCGCAAGCACGATGCGGTAGATGGAGAGGTTTGCGCGAGCCAGGAGCATCCACCCATACTAGGGCTTATCGAACGATCACGCGAGGCTCGTGCACAGTGCGGAACCATACGGCAGATGTCGCCATCGTCGGCGGTGGTATTGCCGGGCTCTGGACCCTGCGAAGAGCGCTTGATGCAGGCTACAACGCCGTTCTGTTCGAAGCACATTCGCTCGGCTGCGGACAGACGCTGGCGAGCCAGGGAATGATCCACGGCGGCTTGAAGTACGCCCTCGCCGGCGCTCTGACCGGCGCCTCGGAAGCCATCGCAGACATGCCGGGAAGGTGGCGCGATTGTTTCAGCGGCGACGGCGAAATCGATCTGACGGCCATGCAGCCTCTGAGCGACCGCTACTATCTGTTCGCCGGCCGCTCCACGCTCGGAAAGCTCACGGGTTTTTTCGCCAGCAAGACGATTCGAGGCCGTGTTCAGCAGCTCGACAAGCAGCATTTTCCATCCGCATTCCGTTACTTCGATGGCAGCGTCTACGAGCTCGGAGAGCTCGTGGTGGATGTGCCTGAACTCCTGCATACCCTCGCCGCTCCCGTGCAGGACCGCATTTTTCGGGCGGAGATGAACGGCGCCAACTGCCAGCCCACCGAGACCGGCTACCGGCTCGCTTTCGAAGAAGACGTCATAGACGTTCATAGCCTTGTCTGTTGCGCCGGTGCAGGCGCGGAAGCGCTTCAGAAAGAGCTGGCGGTACAGTTGCCCATGCAGCGGCGCCCACTGCGTCAGGTTGTGGTGCGGATGCCGCTGGATGCACCCATCTATGCTCACTGCCTCACCAGCATTACGAGTCCGGAACCCCGCCTGACGATCACCACCCATGGTACAGACACGCTGTACATCGGCGGCCGCCTGGCGACACAAGGGGCCGATCGCACAGACGTGCAGCAGATCGCCTTCGCTCGCCGGGAACTGGCGGAATGCCTGCCGTGGCTGGATTTCAGTCAGGCGCATTTCGAAACGCTCTATATCGATCGAGCAGAGCCCCGACAGATCGGCAGTTTCCGACCGGACGAAGCCTACGCAGAACGCTCAGGTCGCTTCATTCAATGCTGGCCCACCAAACTGACGCTGGCGCCGGACGCTGCAGACAAAGTGCTCGATCATCTGCCGCCGCCCGCTGCTGGTGGAGCGGCACCGAGACCCGCCCTACCGACAGCACACCTCGGAACGCTTCCATGGACATGATCTATCGGCAGTTCGGCAGAACCGGCATCGAGGTGTCTCTCATCGGTCTCGGCACCGTGAAGTTCGGCCGCACAACCGGGGTCAAGTATCCGCAACCCTTCGAACTGCCGGACGACCGGCAGGCGCGTGCGCTTCTCGATGAAGCGAAACACCTCGGGATCAATCTACTGGACACAGCTCCCGCCTACGGCAACGCTGAAGTTCGTTTGGGTGAGCTACTGAAAGCCGACCGAAGTGACTGGCGGGTCTGTACCAAGGTCGGAGAAGCATTCGATGGCGATCGCTCAACCTACGATTTCTCCGAAACGCATACGCGTATGAGCGTGGAACGTTCGCTGAAACGACTGGGAGGTGAGTGTCTCGACATCGTGCTGATTCATTCGGACGGCCGCGACCGGGAGATTCTCGAGCAGCACGGCACGCTTGAAGTGCTGAAATCGCTGCAGCGGGAGGGCAGGATCAACGCGGTCGGTATGTCAGTCAAGTCCGCCGAAGGCCTGATATCCAGCATCGATGCAGGAGCGGATGTGGTGATGGCAACGCTGAGCACAGACTATCTCGAAGAACGCGAAGCCATTGCCGCTGCTGGGGACAAAGGCGTGGGCGTACTTGTGAAGAAAGCGCTCGCGAGCGGCCATCAGACGCCGGCAAGCCTGTCTTTCGTCGCCGCTCAACCCGGCGTGACCAGCATCGTGATCGGCACCTTAAACGCCGACCACCTGCGACAGAACTGTCGGTTCGCCGTATAGACTACTCGTCCAGGTCGAAACGCACACCGATGCGATAGAGCGTTTCATCGATGGACGCATCGCCTTCGGAACCAACCACACCAAGACTCAGCGCGAAGTTGTGAGTGAAGTGGTAGCGTACACCTGCTTCGTAAAGCAGGTCGCTGGTATCCTCATCGTCAGCCAGAATACCGACACGGGCATCCGCTTCCAGCCGATCGGTAATCCGACCACGAATTCCGACTTTCAGATAGGCGGCATTGAAGCCGATGGAGTTGCTGTCACCGGCCAACTTCTCGGTGTACTCAACATGGCTGAGGCCAACACTGGCAATGCCACTCACGCGGTCGGTGAACGGGAACACCCGACCAATACCGACATCGTAGCGGGTCTGCCTGATCTGACCGCCGCTGACGCTGTCATCCTCCGCATGCTCTACCTCACCCTCAACCACCCAGTTGCGCGCAAAGTTGGCACTCACCATGGCTGCAATACCCTGGGCGTCTCCGTCCGCCGGACGGGTATAACTGACCTGCGTGAAGTTCCAGCTCAGGACATCCGCCTGCACCGGTGTAAAGCTCACGGCGCCCAGCAGAGCCGCGCCAATCGTCAGTTTCTTGGATCTCATAGTTCCTTCTCCTATCAAAGCGGTCTGTCAAAGGTACCGCTCGAACAGTACGCAGCATCCTGCCAGGTGTTGATTGGGGTCATGGCAAACGTGCCATCGTCGTCCACGGTGATGTCAAAAACAGCCCAGCACAGCGCAGGGGTGCCTTCCGGCGGCGCGAAAACACTGACCGAGCCACCAAGATTGAGCTCTACCCGAGCGGGCGAGGACTGTATGGAACCTTCGTCGTTACTGAATTTGTGAACGGCATAGCGATAGACGCCCGCAAAAGGAAAGCGCGGAACCGTCACCACTTCCGGGCCGTAGCTCGACACATCGTCTACATCCAGATCAATCTCCACACCATTGACCGTGATGTTCCGATTGGTGAAATCAACATGAAAATCATCGGAGCTGTTTTCTGCGGAGAAGCCGAAGAAATGCGTATCCAGATCACCCGGCAACACACCCCAGCTCAGATTGATGGTCGTTCCAGCCGCCGCGGCTTCGAGACACTCACCGAGCGTCTGGCCGGCTGCGGCCTCGAGGGTCTGACTCTGATAGCCATCGCCTGCAGTCACCAGCATCGACTCGCCAGGTCCCGCAGGAAGCGTGAAGGTACCCTGCGCATCGCTGATCGCGTAAGTCGCGCTCAGATAGTTGACCCCGGTTCCGTCGACTCGAATGTTTGGGAACGGCGCACCGCTACTGTCGACGACGCAACCTGTGATGTCCTGAGGTATGTAGGCTTCCCCCGCCGTCCAGGTGCCGAACTGGGTGACCGACGCGGTGTAGACACTCGTACCGCCAACCGTCTGCAGGTTGGCCACGGTATCTTCAACCAGATAACCGGTATCTTCATCGTAGGCAAACAGGCTCGCCGTCGCGGGCGCAGCGATTCCGGTTGCCTGCGCAACCGGAATGTTGATGGTTACCGACTGCCCATCGGCAATCTGCAGTACCTCACCGTTTGACCCGGTCAGTGCAAGCTGCACGGCACCGAAGCTCTGCAGAGGATTCACGTCGCCCAGCGCGTCCTGGCTGAGGTAATCACCCGGAAGCACACCGGTGTTTCCGCTCGGATCGAGCAGCGTGATCGTAGCTGTTACCGTGCCGTCGTATGCGGCGCCGTTTTCATCGACCAGGGCATTCGGCGGAATACCGGCGACCGTAATATCGTTGACGTCCAGATTGGCGCCCGCAGCCGCTTCGAATTCAGTGCTGAGGTCGTTTGCAAGCAGATACAGCGTAGCCGCATGAAGTCCGGCCGTCGCCGTGTTGATCATCACCTGCGACTGCTGCGCAAAGCCCTCGAGCTCTGCGGAGACAACCACCCGGCTGTCGAACTCCTCCAGATCGAAGGTCCATTCGCCGTTTGCGCCACTTGTGGCTTCCAGTGTACCGGGCGTGCCGCCTTCATCCCACGTCGCGGTCAACGGCACATCTGCCATAGGCTCGCCGGTGGCCAGATTGAACACGAACACCCGCATGACGTTGCGGTCTTCGCAGACGATGTCGACGCCTGAGATGCTCGAGGTCTGGTCGCTGAAACTGGTCTGACCCGACAGCACGCAAGCCTGCTGGAAGGGCGCATCGACAATTGCGAGATCGAACGAGTCAGAGCTTCGAAACGCATCGCTGATGACGAAATCGCCGTTCTGATCGATATTGAATTCGGTGCTGCCCCAGCCGAGAGTCAACGTTCCGTTGAGGCCGGTGATGCTGCCCGAAATGTCGTAAGTTGCGGGTGCTGGTGCGAAATCTTCGACGCTGCCGCCGCCGCTGCAGGCAGCCATGGACAGGGCAACAAGGCCCAGA
>JAUIKX010000152.1 GCA_030430515.1 Gammaproteobacteria bacterium
GACGACGCCGGGCTTCGCGGCGCGGTTCATGGTGCCCCGGCTGTCCGGTTTCCGGCATGGCGACCTTGTCCGACTGCGGGTGTCAGAGGGGGCGCCGGACACCGACTTTGCCCGCAACGATGCTGATGCAGCTCTGGTCCAGTTGCACCGATTCCACAATAGACGTCAGTGGCAGCACATAGGTCTGGTTGCCCACACGCACCAATTGCCCATCCATGATCGCCAGGGTAAGCGGCAAACGGATGGTGAAGGTCGAGCCGGCGCCCAGCTCTGAATCGATCTCTACGTTACCGCCGAGGTCCTGAATGTTGCGGCGCACCACATCCATGCCCACGCCGCGGCCGGAAACGTCGCTGACCTGCTCCGCGGTTGAAAAGCCCGGGTGGAAGAGGAGTTCATAAATCTCCTGCTTCGAAAGGTCGGCACCGTCCGCGATGACACCCTTCTCGACGGCTTTTGCATAGATCACATCCGGGTCGATGCCTTTTCCGTCATCCTCGATCTTGATGATGATGTTACCGCTCTCGTGGTAGGCGTTGAGCTGCACCACACCTTCCTCCGGTTTACCGCTCTCTCGACGCTTCTCCGGCATTTCGATGCCATGATCGATGGCGTTGCGCACCAGATGCACGAGCGGATCGCCCATGCTCTCGAGCACGGTCTTGTCCAGCTCGGTCTGCTCACCGTGCACCTGCAGCGCCACCTGCTTACCCAGCTTTCGGGTCAGATCGTGCACCATGCGCGGCAGTCGGTTGAACACGGTGGAGATCGGTACCATGCGGATCTGCATGACATTTTCCTGCAGCTCGCGCGTGTAGCGCTGAAGCTGCGACAGGCCTTCCTGCAGGTTTTCGGCCATGTCGATGGGCAGCTTACCGCCTTCTTCATTGAGCATGGACTGCGTAATGACAAGCTCCCCCACCAGATTGATCAGCAGGTCGATCTTGTCGATGCCTACACGGATCGAGGAGCTGCCCGACGCTTTGGCGGTCGTCTTCTTCGGTTCTGGCTCCACAATCTTGTTTTCCGCCGACTGCTTAACCGGTGGTTCTTCAACCGCAGCGGTGGATGGTGTTTCAGACGATTCGGGTAGAGGTGCGTCCTCCACCGAAGCCTGAACTTGTGGCGGTGCTGCATCAGGCTCTTCCTGCTCGCTGAGCGGAGCCTGTTGCTCTTCGCTCGTCCCGGCCGCAAGTTCGGCTTCCAGCTCCGCTTTGATCGCCGCAGTCGCTGAAGCATCCGGCTCTTCGCCCTGCTTTGCGCACTCCAGCAGGTTGCGCACGCTGTCGGTTGCCTTGAGCAGCAGGTCGATGAGGGGAGGATGAGGCTGGCGATTGCCCTCCCGCACCTCGTCCATCAGCGTTTCCATCACGTGCGTCACTTCGGCGATGGCCATGAAGCCGAAAGTCGCCGAGCCGCCTTTGATGGAATGCGCCGCTCTGAAAATCGTATTGATGCGTTCCGGATCTTCGCTGTCCGATAGCATTTCGAGCAGCTCGGACTCCATGTTTTCGATCAGCTCCTCTGCTTCCTCGAAGAAGACGTCATGAAATTCCGAAAGATCGTCGCTCATTTACTCACCCACAATGCCCCGGACCCGCCGGGTTCATCCGAATTCAGCTTGCTTCTGTTGGCCAACGTTGGCTTAACGTCAGCATAGTCAAGATCTGGAGTCCTGCTCGCTCCAGTGAGTACACTTGGGTGAATTCCGCGCTCGGAGAGAAAACCGGTGATACTCGATCAGTTCAGATTGGATGGTGAAGTGGCCGTGGTGACAGGTGCCGGACGGGGTATCGGCGAAGGCATCGCGCTGGCGTTTGCCGAAGCTGGCGCCGCTGTGGTGGTGGCGGCACGGCGGACCGCAGAGATCGAGCAGGTAGCGGAGAAGATCAGAGCAGCCGGAGGTGAGTCGCTTGCCGTGACCACCGACGTCACCGATCTCGAGAACCTGGAAGCCCTCGCAGAGCAGACGGTCAGCACCTTCGGCAAGCTCACAACCTGGGTCAACAACGCCGGCGGCTCACCGATGCGCATGCCGAGCAGCGAACTGCCCAGAGAAGAATGGCATCGCACCATCGCGCTGAACCTCACGGCGGTGTATGAAGGCTCGCTGGTCGCCCGCGCTCATATGGATGAAGGCAACATCATCAACATCACTTCCGGAGCCGGCACCGGTCCCGTGCCGGGCAGCGCACACTACGGTGCCGCAAAGGCGGGCGTGAACTCTCTGACCTGGTCGCTGGCGGCGGAGTTCGCGCCGAAAGTCCGCGTCAACGCCGTCGCACCGGGCGCGATACCCACCGAGGTGATGCTGAAAGCCATCGGCAAAACTGAAGACCAGCTGGATGAGGTGCTGGACGCCTGGCAGGTGCCGCTGGGTCGCCTGGGCACACCAGAGGATATCGCCGCCGCCTGCGTCTACCTCGCCTCTCCAGCGGCAAGCTGGGTAAGCGGCGAGATCATCCGCGTGGGCGGAGGCGCAAAGGCTCGTTAGTCCAGACGCGATACCGCCTGGCTGGCAAGTTCGAGCGACTTGGTGATGCGCTCGCGCATCTCATCCAGATCGACGTCGTCAGAGCTTTTCTTACCTTCCATGTAGCGGGCATACACGCCATGCACGATGCAGGCGGTCTTCCACCGGTTGAAACCCACGTAGTAGTCGAGCAACGACAGATCGCGACCGGTACGCTCCGCGTAACGTTCCGCCAGCTCCATGCGGCCCGGGAAGCCTTTCGGCGCGGTTGCCGCTTCCGGCAGGGGCGGCTCGGCATCGCTGGGATCAGGCCAGGGGTTGAGCGCATAGGCCAGATCCGCCAGAGGATCGCCAAGGGTGGAGATCTCCCAGTCGACGACCGCGGCAATGGTGCAATCCGGTCCGACAAGACAGTTGTGCAGCCCGTAATCGCCGTGCACGACGCGGATGGGCCCCTGATCCGGCAGATGCTCTAGGAAGTATTTCTGCAGCTCGTGAGCTCTCGGGTCGTCGAGCTCAGCACCTTCAATGGACGCATTCCATGAGCGGTACCAGGTTTTGAGTTGTCGGCCGACGTAGCTGTCGCGCTTACCCAGCTCGCCCAGGCCCACCTCATCCGGGTCGACGCTGTGGAGATCCGCCAGAACGTCGATAAACGAAAATGCCATTTTGCGGCGTTCGTTTTCAGGCACGTATTTTTCAGTGTCTTCCGAGTTGTAGAGGGGATGGCCGTCGATATGGCCCATGACGTAGAACCACGCACCGGTCACGTCCGGGCTTTCACAGAAGCCGTAGGCAGCCGGAACGGGTACCGGGGTCTGCCCCAACGCAGAAATGAGCGCCCACTCGCGGCTCATGTCGTGCGCTTTCGGCAACAGCTGGCCTTGTGGTGGTCTCCGGATGACGGCTAGGCGGCCCTGCTGATCGCGCAACTGGTAGGTCAGATTGGAATGGCCACCCGGCAGCCGCGTCCACTGGAACGGCGGCTCGAGGCCGTCCACATGTTCGCGCACCCACGCTTCCACCGCACCGACGTCATATCCTTCAGGCCCCAGACTCTCATCGTGACTGCTCAAAATTTCTCCTCTTACTCCGCAGGTCTGCGATCCAGACGGTACACCAGTGCCCCCTGGAGCATGTCGCTTTCCGTATCTATATCGTATTTCTTCACGTAGCGATCGTGCACTCTGAGCCGCTCCTCCTGATCGGCAACCGGTACCGCCGAGAGCTCGTAAAGCTCCTGATCGATACGTACCCGTACATCCTGATCGTCTTCCAGCATGGCCGTCCACCGCGTGCCTTCGTGGCCCGTTGCAATGTACAGGTCCCGGTCGATACCAACGGCCCATACGTTGACGGAATAAGGATCGGACTGCGGACGGAACTCGACCTGAACCACATCAGGCACATTGACCCAGAGTTCAGGTGGACGAGCGTCCCGGCCGGTCAATTTGCCGCCGGGAAGCATCACTTTCGGCTCACCGCATCCCGCGAGAAACAGGACCATGAGGCCACAGCAGATATTCCTGCCGGTAGTTCGCGAATTCGTCAGACGGTTCGGGCGCAAGGTGGCTCCGGTGCTGCGTTGTTCAGACAATTCCAAAGTACACCATTGGAGCGAGTGGCAATGCAACGCCAGCCACTCCAGCCATTTTGAGCGGTGTCTCTGAAACTGACACCTTCTAATCCGGACGCAACCAGTCCTCGTTGTGCACGAACTCCTCGTCGCTCTCCCAGAACCCCCACTCTTTGCTCTTGGTGCCGGTCAGCACGATGGTCCAACTCGGCGCGCTCTGAATCTCTACGCGATGCCGGAACTGCGGGGAGCGGTAGTGCAGGCGCCAGGGCTTGACCAGGCGGTATTTCTCCTCGCCTTCCGCCGTGTAGTATTCGCCGTAGGTCGAGAACGGCAGGGTGACAAACCACCACGGGTGATCGTGCGGCGCCCTGTCTTTGTCGCTCGTGAAGAAACGATGCACCCGCAGCGAAAAGCCGAACCACAGTATCCAGCGTTCCAGATAGGGTTCGCCGTCGTTACGAACCAAGTCGTGGGTGATGCCAAAGGGCAGTCGGCCGAGTCGAATGAGCATTCCGGTGCGGTGGCAGGTTGAGGCGGCGCGCATTATTGCCCTGCTTCTGAGGGAAAGCAAAGGATTGGGAGTGCCCGCGAGTGGGAGAAATCAGAAAACGGGGGAGTCGGTGATCCACTGGGACGCGATTGCGTCAGCCGGCATCGCGCTGCTTCTTGGCGCTGTCAGCCCGGGACCCAGCCTTGCTGTCGTGATAAGAGCGAGCTTGACTGGTGGCCGTACGCAGGGCGTCGCCTGCGCGATCGGTCACGGAGCCGGCTTCGGGCTGTATGCTGTCGCCGTGGTTTTCGGCCTGGGAATCACCATGGCGCAAGCGCCCACCTTGTTCCGGTCACTGCAATGGTGCGGCGTGTTGCTCCTCATTTACCTGGCATGGAAAACACTTGCGAGCAAGCCGGCCGAAGCGGAAAGCACCACAAATCATTCCAGCGCCGGTTTCGCGGAAGGCTTTCTGACCGCTTTTCTCAATCCGAAAATCGCCTTGTTCTTCCTCGCCGTTTTCTCGGCGGTGCTGGTACCGGACATGCCGACCGGAACGCAGGTGCAGATCGCCTGCCTGGGATGGATGATCGACACAAGCTGGTACACCGCCGTGGCTTGGATCGCCTCGGGCACAACCACCCGTGAGCTCCTCAACAGGCACCGAAAGGCCATCGACGTCGCAATGACCGTCGTCCTGCTCGGACTTGCGGCCGTCACCACGGTCCGGCTGGTCTGCGCTTGAACGCGTAACCCCTCCTGCCTCTTCCTGTTCCTTCCTGCAAAGCGGGCGCTTGCAAGTCCGGTTCCGTGCGCCATAATCAGAGGTGTGTCGGGCAACAAGCAAGGAGGTGATCAATGTCTAATGCGAATTTCGAGGGGCGTACGTCCTAGGGATCGTGTAAACGCCCTGCGAAACGCAGATAAGGGTCGGCCCAGCCGACCCTTATTTCTCCTCGGCGTAGCCGCTCAGCGCGAGAGTGGCCGCTCAGCGCGAGAGTGGCCGCTCAACGCGAACGTGGCCGCTCAACGCGAAAGTGGCCGCTCAACGCGAAAGAAGTGCAACGATCTGCTCGCCAAACAGCTTGAACGATGCAAAAGACTCATCATCCACGGGCCGCCGGCTGAACGCCCGATCACCATAGAGCAACCCCACAGGCTTCTTCCTGACCAGGATCGGCATGACCGCACATTCGCCGTAAGCCAGCCAACCGACGTAATCAGGGCCCGCGGCTCGGTCACCGGCCGACATGGTGAGCGCCTGACCTCTTTCCAGAAGCACACGGAACAGATCACCATGATTTCGCAACGTACGCGTTGCACCGGAAAATGACTCTGGATTCCGGCCCAATACATACCGGGCCTGCATCTGTTTGCGGTCCGGAGTGAGCAGCGCAAAGTACACCCGGTCGAAGCCAACGCCTTCGTGTATTCCACGCAGCACCAGATGCATCATCTCATTGAGCGATTTGCCGTCCGCAGCGCCGCTCGAAAGATCCTTGAGAATTCTCAGCTGCAGATCCGGGTCGGGCATGCCATCGGCCAGCTTGCTCTTTTCGCGATCGGCTTCGTCTTCCGGCAGCGGCGGCAGCGCCTCATCGAGTCTCGGCACCCCATACTGCTCAGCAATTTTCGCCGCTTCCTCCAGATTTGCTTCTGCCAGGGGAACGACGTCTGCCTCCGCAATGCCCAGCTCTTTCGCCACCTGCCTGAGGACCTTCCGGGTTTCGGGTGATCCCCAACCGTGGAACTCCACGGCCTCGGCCACCGCGTGTCCGAGCGAGATGCTTCGCACGCAGGGATCATCTTCGTCATGACCGTGGAGCGACGCCTTGAGCAGATCTCCCAGATGCCATTCCTCAGCCAGAGCGAGGGTCAGCTCTTTCAGCTTGAAGCCAAGTACATCGACCTCGGCGCGGGACATGGACATGCCAGCAGCTACCTTCCGGTCGATGGCGTCCCCCTCGGGCCCACTCTGAATCCAGAACGACATCGGCCCGATAGGCACCAGAAGCGCCGCGACGAACACCTCTTCTTTTGCCTTGGCGCCGATGAGGTTTGCGAACGATTTAGCTTGAGCGGCGGCATGAAACGCTCGGGCCATATTCTTGGTGACCCGATGGTGCCGACGCCCCTGAAGCACATGCTCGATGAGCGCAAGAGACACCGCAAGCTCCCGAACTGCATCGAACCCGATCAGCACGATCGCCTCACTGATGGTTTCTATGCGGCGTCCCTGAAGATTGAAAAGCGTACTGCCTGCAACACGCAGCAGACGAGACGCCATGGCGGCATCATGACCGATGACCCGGGAAAGATCGGCGGCTGACGTACCCTCACTGCCCGCGACCGTGGTCACTTCTTTGACCGTGCGGGCAAAGATCGGCATCTGCGCGTTCAGAACACGCTTGCGCCAGGATTCTATGCCACGCACGAGCTGGCGGGACGGTTCAGCCACATCTTGCCTTACGATAGGAGGTATAACTCCACCAAGTGTAGCCGCTCAAACAGAGCCTGCCCGGGGTATCAGCCCTCGAACCCCTCCAGCGCCTCGGAAAGGTAGCCGACTGCCCTCGGAATATCGGCCAGCTTATCGAGGCCGAAGAGACCGATGCGAAAAGTCTGAAAATCTTCGCGCTCATCGCACTGCAGCGGCACTCCGACCGCTACCTGCAAGCCGGCCGCAGCAAATCGTCCGGCAAGCCCGGCATCGTCACTGTAGCTGACCACCACACCCGGCGCTTCAAAGCCCTGAGCCGCGACGCTTCGATAGCCATGCTGTCCAACGAGGTCCCGCACCCGCCGACCGAGCTCCAGCTGCGCTGCTTTAGCCGCCTCGAAGCCGAACGCTTCGGTCTCTTTGAGTGCCTGGTGCAGCTGAACCAGACCGTCTGTGGGCATGGTCGCGTGGTAGGCATGACCGCCATTCTCATAGGCTGCGGCAATTTCGCGCCACTTTTTCAGATCGAGTGCAAAACTGGAGCTGTTCGTTTCGGCGAGCCTCTGCTCCGCCCGCTCGTTCATCATGACGATGCCGGCACAGGGCGTGCCGCTCCAGCCCTTCTGCGGCGCGCTGATGAGCACGTCCACGCCGCAGGCCCGCATATCGACCCAAACCGCACCGGAGGCGATGCAGTCCAGAACGAAGAGTCCGCCGACCGACTGCGTCGCCTCGGCAACAGAGCGAATGTAGTCGTCGGGCAGCATGATACCGGCCGCGGTCTCCACGTGAGGTGCGAAAACCACCGCGGGTTTGTGCTCGAGAATCGAAGCGACCACCTCTTCAATTGGCGCCGGTGCAAAAGGTGCCTGCGGCGCATCTTCAGTCATGCGGGCCTTGAGCACCTCACATCGATCGGTGAGGTTGCCTGCATCGATGATCTGCGACCAGCGATAGCTGAACCAGCCATTGCGCAGCACCAGGGAGGTCTGCCCCTGAACGAACTGACGAGCCACGGCCTCCATTGCATAGGTGCCGCCTCCGGGAACAAATGTTGCGCTGCCTGCGCCGTAGACCTCACACAGAGAGGACATCAGATCGCGCATGACACCTTGAAAGCGCCCCGACATATGGTTGAGCGAGCGGTCGGTAAACACCACCGAATATTCGAGCAATCCCTGCGGGTCCACATCACTTCGCAATCCAGGCATACGCCTTCTCCTGACACCTCAAAAAGAACCACGCACCATAGCGGCACTTCGGACGGCGTCAAGTTATCATGCCGCCATGCAGAGCGAAGATAGATTGGAAGATAAAGACATCGAGCGCCGGCTCGAGAAGCTCGACGACGGATGGCAGGTCAAGGACGGAAAACTCTATCGGCTGTTCGAGTTCGACGATTTCGCTTCAGCGTTCT
>JAUIKX010000153.1 GCA_030430515.1 Gammaproteobacteria bacterium
AGGTTGCTGCCGACGAGGTTGCCAACCCCCATGCCGCTGCGCGACTTCTGCACGGCCGCAATCGCAATCGCCAGCTCGGGAACGCTCGTACCGGCGCCGATGATGACGATGGCTACGAAGGACTGGCTCACCCCCCAGAACGTGGCGAGCTGGCTTGCGCAGTGCACCACCAGTTCAGCACTCACCAGCACGCCTGCAAGACCGAGCGCAATTCCGCCCCACACACGCCACTGCGATTCGATGCGCTTGCGCACCACCTCCTGGTCGTCGGCCGGTTCGCCCACCATCAGCACCAGATAGAGCGCAAAGAACACCACGAGCACTGCCCCTTCGACCCGCGTGACCTGCCCATCGAGGCCGGTAAGAAAGAGCGCCAGAATGGCCCCGATGAGCGCTTGCCCGTGGAGCAGCACCACACGTCGGGGCATGCGCAGATAGGCCATCATACCGACGAGCCCCATGACCAGGCCGATCTGCCCAAAACAACTGCCGATGGCGTTGCCGACAACCACACCGGAAAGGTCCTCACCGCCAAGAATGCGCAGCCCGGCACTGACCGATACCAGCAGCTCCGGTAGATTGCTGCCGATGGTCAGCACGACCGCACCGATGGTGAAGTCCGACAGGCCGAAGTGCTGCGACAGCTGCACGGCGCGGTCGAGCGCGAATCGGGCGCTCCAACCCAGCGCCGCAAGCCCGATGAGAAGCAGCGCCAGATCAGTCAAGAGTCAGCTGCCGCTCAGGGAGGGAAGGATTCGAAGAGCTTCGGTATCGCCTCGCGAACCACCTCCCCGGCATTGTCGCGGTCGTCGGGATAAAGGGTGCGCTCCACCCAGCCCCGCCAGATCGGTTCGCCCAGGTAGTAAACGTCTGCGGCCAGAAAGCCGATGGTGCGCACTTCCATCCGTGCAGATGCGCCCATATCCACCCGCTCCCAGCAATCTGTGGAGGTGCAGGGAGAATCGTTCATCGACATGGACACCACCTCCCGGCGCACCCGAAATACCAGGCTCACCTGCACGTCCGGCCAAACGACACCCTGGCTTTCGCTGCGTTCCACGTACTTCAGGCCTTTGCCCTGCAGCTCACCGATCACCGCCCGCTCCAGCCCCTTGACGATCGCGGGGCTGATGTAGCCGGTGCGATCATCCAGATCCACCGCCGGAACCGAATACCAGCTGAACGCATCCTGCGTATCGAGGTAACCCGGCTCGACCGTGCAATGGGAGCCCGAATCGATCGGCGTGGCGCAGCCCGCAGCCAGCAGCACCAGACTCAAAACAATCAGACGAACCTGCATCATCTACTCCTATTCCGCAGGCACGCGGGTCAGATGGCCACACTTCGCGCAGCGATAGACGTGGAGATCACCGCTGCCGACGAGAGGAAAGGCTTCATGCCCCTCACGGTCAGTGCGACCTTCAATGTCTTTCGAGTGCGTACGCACGTAGCTGGCGGTTTCGCCACAGTGCTCACACTTGACGGTTTCTTTCGGCATATTCGCTCCGTTACTCGTTCTCGATTCTCACGGTGAGCACATCCTGGTTGGCACCGTGCAGCACACCGTTTGCAGTGGACCCCAGCAGCAGGCCCAGACCATGACGGCCATGGGAGCCAACGACGATCAGATCGGCATTCATCGCATCGGCCTGCTCTTTGATCTCGGAAGCCGGGATGCCGAAGATGATGTGCTGGTCTTCCGACGCGATACCCGCATCCTTGCACAGCTCCGCGAGACGTTCTTTGGCGCTGGCCTGCGCTTCGGATTCGAAATTGACCATCGACTGCGCAAGCCCGGCAAACTCGAGCCCTGTGTACGCGTACGTCAGGGGGCGGATCACCGTCAGAACGCTCAGCCTGGCGCTGTGATTGCCCGCAACCTGACGGGCCCGGTCCAGCACCTCAGGCGCTTCATCGGTGAGATCCAGCGCCACCAGTACATGTTCGTAACTTTTCATAACTCACCTCTCAATGTCGTTCACCCTCAATGTCTCAGACCATTTCATCGCCCTGACCCGGAAGCGGCCATAAGCAATTTCCCCAACCAAACTACCGGACAGCCACACGCTCGTACAGCACCAGAAGGCTCGGCAGCAGCAGCAGGTTAGCCACCAGCGCCGCGGCCATGGCGACAGCGGTCAGAATGCCGAAATAGATCGTCGGGATGAAGTTGGACAGAACCAGAACGCTGAAGCCGACGATCACAGTGACGCTGGTGAAGTAAATGGCCCGGCCAATGCTCCGGTGGCACGCAAGTACCGATTGAATGGGCGATCGTCCGCGCTTTCTTTCCTCCGAATATCGATGCAGATAGTGAATGGCGTCATCCACACCGATGCCGATGGAAATTGCCGCGATGGTGATGGTCATCATATCCAGCGGCACTCCCGCAAAACCCATATATGCGAGCACCGTCGTGGCAGCCAGCGTGTTGGCCGCGATGCCGATCGCCGCGTAGGGCAGCGAGCGCAGCAGCACGAAGAACATGACAAGCGTCGCCAGCAGCACGTAGATGATCGTGCGCACCTGGGAGTCGAACAGGGTTCGAATGGACTGGCCAAACAGAATGAACATGCCTGTCGTCTTGACCTGACGAGCCTCGAGACCAAGCGCTTCCGCTCGAGCGTTTATTTCGGAGAGCACCCTCGGATAGTCGGCGGGCGGCACGGATTCACGCATGCGCACACCGAGCCTCAGCTCACCGGTTTCCGGGTTGGCATACGGGTCGATGAGCTGCGCGCGGCCGGATTCTCCGAGGCTTGCGACCATGACCCCTAGCTGGGCGCTGTCCAGAGACTCCGCATCCAGCACGTCGGCACCCAGCGCTGCAAGATCGGCAATGGACGTCACGCTGCCCACATCTGTTCGGTTACGCAGCCAGCCGGACATGGATTCGACCAGCGCTACACGCTCGCGGCTGAACCAGATACTTTGCGGATACTCCGCAGGCTCCTCGAAAAAGAAGTCATCGCTTTCGTCGATGATCTCCGGCTCGAAAGGCGCCACCTCGAGAATGACATCCAGCGGCAGCACGCCACCGAAGTGTTGGTCGATGAACTCCAGACCCTGGCGAATGTCGCTGTCCGGCTTGAAGTACTGGCTGAAATGGCTGTCCAGGCTCAACCGCAGCACGCCCATCGTGCAGATCACCACGAGCAGCAGCGCCATGAGGCCGACAATGCCCGGTCGATGAGCGGCAACCCGCCCCAGAACTCGGGTGAGCGCAAGGGGACGGCCGAGGGTAGTGCTGGGCTTCCCCTTTGGCAGGAGCAGCAGCACAGCGGGAAACACCGTGTAGGTCACCACCAGAGCGATGGCCACACCCAGGGCCATCATCCAACCGAAATCCTCAACCGGCGGAATGCCGCTGGTCAGCAGGCTGGTAAACGCAACGATGGTGGTCAGCGCGGTGTAGACACAGGGCGCGAACTTCGACCGCATGGTCTGCTCGACGAGCGTGCGGTGCGACATGTGGGGGTCGCCGCTCAAAAGTTCTCGATACCGCACCACCAGATGGATGGTGAAAGAGATCGCGATGATGGCCAGAAGCGAAATGAAGTTGGCGGAGACCACGCTGACCGGCGTATCGAGCAACCCCAGCAGGCCGACCTCCAGACCGATCGCGACCATACAATTGAGCAGGCATAGCAGAACCCACCTCGGCCGGCGAAAGAAGAACACGAGCGCAATGCTGATGAGAGCCACCGCGGTGAGGCTGAACAGCTCAACATCTTCCCGCACGAAGCGGATCATGTCGCTGCCGATCAGCGGCACACCGCCAATGTGCAGGCGGCCAGCGTGCACGTGCCGATCGCGCAGGCCGCGAATGGCGTCTAGCGTCTGTTCCCGCCTTTCATCACCCGTCTGCGCGAGATCGACTTTTACAGCCAGCGAACCACCATCCTCGGACACGAGCTGATTGACGAAAAGATAGTGCGACTGAAAGTAGCTACGCGCGGCTGGAACATCCACAGACTCATCCCGCAGCGTCGGATTGTTGCGAAGATACAGAAGCGGCACATCCAGAATGCTGAGCGTTCCCGTTACTCCGGGCAGCTGGTCTGCCTCTTCCTGGATCGCAGCCAGCACCGCGAGGTTGTCGGCGTCGAACGGCCGACCTTTATCCGGGGTAAAGGTGAGCAACACGAAGGCGTCGCTGGGAAAGCGCTCGGCAGTATCCAGATAAGCAGCGAATTCAGGGTCGCCTTCCACAACCAGGGTTTCGGACGATGCATCGAAGCGGAGGCTTGGCCAGAAAAATGCTGAAGCCACAAACAGGACGGCCATGAACCCGACGACGACCGCCGGCCACCGCAACAGCCGTGAGTAAAGTTCCACCTGAGCCGGTCCCTCTCTATCTGAATCCATCATCCGCAATTATGCCGCTCTTTCCAGTTGAGCTTCAGAGGGCCTGCTGCACGCTGACATTGAACTCGAGCCCCCCCACGCCCGGTCCGTTCACCAGCGGGCGCGCGAGATCGAGATAGATGATGCGATCCCTCCGGGTGCGCACCGATTCGATACGCAGCCCCAGACCCACGTTCGCCAGCACATCGAAGTGCCCGCCACTTCGGGAAGGGAGGTAGGGTGGTGCATCTTCATGAAACCAGGCCCGGCCCGCATCGACGAACGCAGCAACCGCCACCCGAAACAGCCGCCACGGATACCAGTCCGGCAGGTAGCGCTCTTCGAAGCTGGCGACAAACCGATGATCGCCCGCCTGATAGCCGCGCGGGTAGCCCCGTAGGCCGGTATCTCCGCCCAGCAGGAGCTGCTGATCGAGCGGCAGATCACGGGTACCGGAAAACCTCAGGGTGCTGATGCTGCGCCAGCGGTGAGCGTTCTGCCAGACATGGCTCAAAGACAGCTCGTACCAGAGGGCCTCGGTGCCGCCGTGTCCCGGTGCATACCGCCCGCTCAGCGCCGCACCCCCACGCAGCAGATGACGCTTTCCCGGTAACCAGTTGGTTGTCACCCGTGCGTCGTAGATGAAGCGATTGCCATCAGAAAGGCTCGACGACGGAGACCAGCCGAGTTCGAGATAACCCTGCCAGCCCATGGCGATGTCTTCGATGACCCCGATGCGGAAAAGATTCACCCGCTCCAGATATCGGTCGGAGAGCCGTTGCCAGGCAACGTAGGGATAGAAGTACTCCCGCTCACCACGAGCACCCTGCAAAGGCCCCGCCGCAAAACTGTATCGCTCCCGCCGCAGGGCCAGCCCGAGAAAATAGCGGTCGACATGGCTGCCGTCGCGCCCTCGGGAGTGGGCGATGTGTACCCGGCCGGTATTCGTCCTGGCGCGGAACTCGGCGATGTCCCGCCCCAGAAACTCCAGGTCTTCACGACGTTCGTAGTGATCGACAGAAACACCACCAGCCCATCGGGTATCCAGCGCAAAGAAGGGACGCACCAGAGAGGCCCTGAACCGTTCTCCCTCATCGAGCTGACTGACGGAAAGGTCGGTCGACCAGCGGCTGCCGAGAATATTCGGGTCGAAGTACCGGGCGGTGACTGCGTCCTGATCCCGCTCCTTGCGGAAGAGCAGCTCGAGCGTCTTACCCAAACCGAGAAAATTGACGTCGCCCAGCCCGAACCCGGTGCGGCTGTCGCCGCCGGAACGGGCGAAGTCCAGCGAAGGATTCAGAGTCCAGACGTCTCGCACCACCACGTCGAGATCGACGACGCCTTCGCAGATTCTGCGTACCAGCACCCGCGCATCGTAGAGAAACGGCTTCGCCCGCAGAATCCGCTCCGCTTCTTCAATCTGCACCGAGCTGACCTTTTGACCGTGTACAAACGGCAGGATGGCTCGCACCACCGGCTCCCGGGTCAGCGTGTTCAGCCGATTGGCACCGCGCGACAGCCAGTTGGAGGGCGCACGGAAAACGTTCTGCCGGAACACCCGGATTTCCCGCACGCTGAGCTTCTCACCCTGCTCGAGCGTCGCTTCCCGGGCAGGTACGTCTTTCAGTTCGAAATCGGCCAGCTGCGGCGCAGTGAGTCCGTGCCCCTGCCGGCACTGAGCAACGACCTGAGCCGCCAGAAGGCTGACGATGACAACGCCCAGCAGGCGCATCAGCGTGCGATCCAATCGGTCACCGCATGGACCACGAAGTACCCGCATACCAGAAAGCCGCACAGAGGCACCCATCGCGGGATGCTGAAGAGACCGGGTGCCACTGGTTCCCGGCCTTTCAGACGCCATAACGACAGATTGATCAGAGAGAAGACGCTCAGCATGACAACGGATGTCACCTCCGCAAGGATGCTGAGATGACCAAGCAGCGCGAGCGTCAACACCAGTGCCGCAACGACCAGCGTCGCGAACAGAGGTGTTTTGAATCGGGGATGCACATAGGCAAGCCTGCCGGGCAACTGCCCACGGCTGGCGAGCCCGTAAATGACCCGCGATGCCATAACGATCTGAATCAACGCTCCGTTGACGATGGCGAAAATGGCGATCAGCCCCAGCACGATCCCCTCACCGCCGGTGAGATGCCTGTACACATCCGCCAGCGGCGCCTCGGCATTGGCAAGAAACGCCGGCCCAACCGCCATGAGCACGGCGCTGAGGAGCAAAACGTAAACCAGAGAGGTGATCAGCAGGGTGGCAACGATGGCGCGCGGCAGAACACGCCGCACATCCTTCACTTCCTCAGCCACCTCCACCATGTCCTCAAAGCCGATGTAGGCGTAGAAGGACAGTACGGCTCCGGCGATGATCGGCATCGTGTGGTCTGCACGCGGAACGAACCCGTGCCAGTTCACTTCGCTCCACGTCGTCGACCCCATAGAAAGCAAAATGATCCAGATGAGGCCACCCACCTCCAGCACGCTGATCACACCTGCGGTCCACACCGACTCTTCAATGCCCCAGACAGCGATCGCCGCCAGGAGAACCAGCACCCCGATCATGAGCCAGGCATCCGGCAGATCCAGAAATGCCTGCATGTAGCCCGTCATCCCGTTGATCAGCGCAGCACTCGATACGACACCGGTGACCACAACAAGCAGCCCCACCAATCTGGCGAGCGACGGCACTCCAAGCCCATTCTGCACGTAGAGCGCGGCACCAGCCGCCCTGGGAAATCTCCCGGAGAGTTCAGCGAAGGAAAATGCCGTGAGACCGGCAAGCACCGAAGCAACCAGAAATGACCACGGCGCCCGTTGACCGGCAACCGAGACGATCTCACCGATCAGGGCATAGATACCGGCTCCGACTGTCGTACCCAGGCCGTATAGAACGAGCAGTCCAAACCCCAGACTGCGGTTGAGCTCAGCTCCAGCCACGAGTCAGCGTTTAGCGCCGGTCATACTCTTGAGCAATCTCACCGGACGGGTCGTAGATGAATATCCCGATGCGTACATACTTCTCAGTAGAAACTTCACCCGCTTTCACGTTGGCCGGAATCGCCCGTTCTACCGGCGGCAGGCTCAACAGGTAGTCAGCGATATCCACCACGTCATCATCATTGAGCAATGTGTAGTTCGGCCAGGGCATGACGGGAAGGGTCTGCACGCCTTCGTGGTCGAGCCCGGTACGGAGCAGGCGGATGATTTCTTTCCTCGACCATCTGCCCAAGCCGGTCTTCTTGTCCGGCGTCAGGTTGCTTGGGAAAACAATGCCCGGGGTGACGTCAGGGTCGTAGTCGGTATAGGCAATACCGACCCGGGAGCCGGCAAGCCAGTTTGCTCCGCCTTCGGGATGGCCGAGCAACGCGCCTTCCGTGTGGCAACCCCCACAGCCGAGAATGGTCGTCAGGTACTCCCCTCGCGCAATGGAGGCCTCGTCTGCAAAAGCGAACACCGGCCAAAGCGTCAAAAGGGCGATCAAAGATTTTCGGATAGACTTGCGCATACTCACATCCAGTCAGAGCTTCATGTCGGAAGTTAGTTTCTGAGCCTGAACGACGCCACCGTGGAAAACGCATGGCCTCTAGGCGGTTCCACGGATAGGATGACAGATAAAGGCTGCCATAGCCTCAAAATCAAGCAGACAGCGTCGGGAGATCCAACATGCAGAAATCATTTTTGACAGCCGCGGTCTTCATTCTGGTGCTGAGCAGCGCCGGGTGCGAACATCAATCCAAGGGCTTCGTGCTGCCGCCGGGCGACTACGATCGTGGCAAAGCCGCATTCGTGGATCTCGGCTGTCCTGCCTGCCACAGCATCGAAGGGATCGTGGAGAAACTCGACCAGGGTGGAGACCCGGTGATCGAAGTGGTGCTCGGCGGGCCGGTAACGCGGGTGAAGACCTACGGCGACCTGGTAACCTCCATCATCAACCCATCGCACAAACTGTCTCGCGGCGATACAGCGGTGACCGTCAACGATGACGGCTCAT
>JAUIKX010000154.1 GCA_030430515.1 Gammaproteobacteria bacterium
CCAAAATAGCCGTCTTCGCAGGGGCTCGTGGGTGCGACCACCAGAACATCTCCGGGTCGGCACTGTTCTACCGCCACGTGAAGCATCCAGTTGTCGCCCGGCGCCACCTGGCAGGTGACCGCCGGCCCGGCAATCTGCGCCGGGCGGTAGATCGGCCGCATGTATGAAGCCATGAGACCTTTTCTACCCTGGGCCTCATGGACCGTTGCCACTTCCGCCTCTGAATAGAGTTCGACGACTTCCGACGGCACCCGCTCGATATCAGTTACGCAAACCGGCATGACTTCCACTCCCACTGGGTGATTCCTACAATATGCCGGCCATTATGGCGCTTCCTGGCCTCCTTCGCCCTTCGAATCTCGCCGATCGCTATAAGATTTTGCTATACCCAAACCAACCTGGCGCTAGCGCGGAACGAGCTGGAAGATCCACGCTCTCCTAGCGTGCTCATCCAGCTCCGGCAGCTCACCAGCGTATTTTTCCTGAAACGCTGCGAGCACCCGAGCCTGCAACGCTTCGTCCTCCAACCTGACAGCCTGCATGGCGTAAAGCGTGCCTTCGATCTGCACGCGAACCCTGGCGTCAGCGAGTATGTTGCGCACCCACTGCCGCTCAGCAGCGCTGTCGCCCATGATCAGTGAAGTCGGCACGTACAAAGCGTCGTCCACGCCGATGCACCAGGTCTGCACCGAGTAGGGGTCATTCAGGCGGGTTTCGATGAACACCGTATCCACCGAGTCCAGGCCCGCCCAATCGTCGAACGGCCTGTCCGCCAGTGGCGCCGAAAGCGCACCACCGGCGAACGGACCGAACGGATCGCCGCCACACGCCGACAGGGCAAGGAGCAGCACGGCGAAGGAACAGGAAATCGTGGATGATGGTTGCATCTTCATGATAGTTTAACCTTAAATTATTTTGATTCTAAATTAAACTATATGCCCCAGGAGTCAAGCAGCGAACGCATGGATCATCACCCGCAGACCGTTTTTGAGCTATTCAACGAAATCGGCATCATCGATCAGCTGGCGACCACGCGGTTTGAACGCGCCCTGCCCTACGGACTCACCGCCTCGCAGTTTTCCGTGCTCAACAACTTCGTCAGGCTCGGTGGCGAGCGATCGCCGAAACAGCTCGCGGATGCATTTCAGGTGACCAAAGGTGCGATGACCAACACGTTGAGCAAGCTTGAAAGCAAAGGCTTCGTCACGATCAGGCCTAGCGATATCGACGGTCGGGCAAAAATCGTGCAGATTACGCAGGCTGGTGTAAGCGCACGCCATGAGGCGATTGCCCAGGCCGCCGAAGCGATGAGTGACCTGGCGGGTCTGATCACGCCCGAAATGCTGAGCACCCTGCTCGGACCGCTGCGAACGATCCGCGCTTATCTCGACCGGAACCGCTGAGCAACGACCATGAATCCGATGCGCGAAAGAGCAAAGCTGCACCTGCCCACCGTGCTGCTCACGCTGATTTCCATCGTTCAGGCCCTGGCCCTGGAGCTGCTCTGGGGCAAGATCATGGCCTCCGGCACCCTGCATGTCTGGTCGCCCGCCAGTATCACCGGCTGGCTGCAGGTTACCGCCACATTTACCGGCATCGTTCTGGTCTGGGTGCTTTACGCCAACAACATCATGCGCTTTCGCTGGGTGCCGGATACCTTCGAATCCATCGCACCATTCATCATCGGCATACTGCAGTTTTCGCTGGTGCATTGGATCGGCCCATCTACGGTCGGCCACTGGCTGATGGTGATGGCGGTCATCTTCGCGGTCATGGCGACGATCATGCAGCGGATGATGCGCATCGCCCGGGCAGACGAGGACAACGCAGCCTTCTTCGAGGGTCGCGCCCCGGCGACATGGCGGGATTTCACGGACGTCATGCTGGGCTGCGCCATTCTTTTCACCACGGGCTCAGCACTGCTCTTCACCGACTACCGCGGCATGGGCGTACCGGTCATCGTGGCGATCTGCTGGGTACTCCTGCTGTTCCAGCTCCATCGCGCGCATATGTTCTGGACGCGCACGGTGATCGACGAGAACCGCCCGCTCTGCGATGACCAGCCGCCTGATGCCTGAGGGCGGCAGATCCACCTGCACGTCGACTGAAAGGCTACTGAATTAGCCTGTTTGGGGGATGCTTCACATTGCGTCGAGGGCAAAACTGACCCGGTAAGCGGATGTTCAGGGGCGGTTAATTGTCCGACAGCACAATGAGTGTCATGAAGCTGGCAAAACATATCTCAGCCGTTCTGGTTCTTTGCGCGGCATCGGCGGTGTGGGCCGCGGATACAGGCGAAGAAGACCGCACCTATCCCGCCTACGGCGGGCCGCGGCACGTGGTCGCTGTGCTTCCCTTCGCCAACCGGGTGCAGAACATCTACGGCGGTTACGAGATCGGCGAAGGCCTCTCCGAGATGCTCATCACCGAGCTGATGCGCACTGAGCGCTTCCAACTCGTCGAGCGTGAGATCATCGGCAACATCGTTCAGGAGCAGGAGCTTGGCATGACCGGGCTCACCAACGCCCAGACCGGCCCGAAAACGGGACAGCTCTCCGGCGCTCAGTTCATGATTCGGGGTGCCGTAACGGAGTTCAACGACCAGGCGGGGGGCGGCGGTCTGAAGCTCAGCTACAGCAAAGCCGAAGCCAGCACCAAATCCAGCAAAGCGTACGTCGGTATCGACGTACGGTTGGTCGACAATGCCACAGGGCAGATCTACGCCTCCTACAACGCGCATGCGGAAGCCGTCTCCCGCGGCGCGAGCCTCGCAGCAGTGATCAGCGAGTTCGGTGAAGACTTCAAGTTCGGCGCCTCTCACTTCAAGAACACCCCCATCGGCAAGGCCACCCGAAACGCACTGGAAAAGATCGTCGACTTCATCATCGCCGAGAGCGCCAATATTCCCTGGCAGGGGATGCTCATCCAGGCGATGCCGGGCGCGGCTTACATCAATCGCGGTGCGAACACGAACCTGAAATCCGGGGACGAGCTGGTGGTGTTCTCACCCGGTATTCCTTTGATCGATCCCGAAACCGGCTTCAACCTCGGCTCGGTGGAGAAACGCGTGTGCACCATCAGCGTGACCGAAGTCCGGGACAAATTTTCCATCGCCGCCCCGTCAGCAGACTGTGCGGGGCAGACACTCAAACGCGGGGACATTGTGAGGTTTCCATGAAGTACGCGATTTTCTGCACCGCAATCATCTTCCTGAGCACGAACACAAACGCCGACACGGCATACGACCCTGTGCGGGACGACAGCCTGCCATCAGGCTCCATCGCTCAGGTGTACGATGCTGAGTGGCTGGGGCTGGAGGCGTCGGCAACGCGCATGGACGCCAGCGCAAGCCGAGCGCTCGCCGGCTGGGAAGTCCCCAACCGGTACGGGCGCGCGGCAGATGCCTGGCGACGACAGGCAGACCGGGACAACCTCGAATATGGACGCTACCTGGCCTCAGTCGACCGGTGGCGAGAGCATCGGCAACTTCGCAGGAGGCATCCACATGAACGGCCTGATCGCCACCGCTAGGCTACTTTTTGCCACCTGTCTCCTGGCTGTCGGCATCCCGGCGGCTGCTTCGTCGCCCACGATCATGGTGCTGCTCGACGAACGCATTTCCGGCGTTTACGGCACCACGGCCACCGAGTCCATGGGCCACGCCGAGAACGTCATCGCAAGCAGGTTGCGAACGGCCGGATTCCGGGTGCTCGACCCGGCCACCGTAAGAGCCAACACACAGCAGGCGAAAGGGTTGCGGCTCATGGAGGGGGACGAGAGAGCGGCCGCCGCGATCGGGCTGCAGAACGAGGCCGACTACTCTGTTATCGGCACGGCGCTCAGCAAGCCTTCAGCCACGAAACTGTTCGAGACACGTATGCAATCGCTGCAGGCCACCGTGAGTGTGCGTGTCGTACGTAACGACGACGCGCAAACCGTCGCCAGCGCTCAGGCCACCGCAACGAAAGCCCACATCGACGAAGTGGCCGGCGGCGCGATGGCGCTGGAAGAAGCTGCAGCTCTGGTCGCAGATCAGGTGAGCCAGCAGCTGACCCCGATGCTTGCACCGTCGGTCAGCAGCCAGAGCCTCATGCTGAATATTTCAGGCCTGGTCTCGTACCGGCACCTGGATTTCGTCATGGGCTACTTCGAGAACGATGTCGAGAATGTAAGCAGCGTGAGCCTCGGCAGCTTCACCGAGGGTATTGCCGTACTCAACCTGCAACACACCGGCAGCATCGAGGAAATCGCCCGTGCAGTGGCCCGCAAAAAGTTCAAGGGTTTCAGACTCGAACCGACGACGGTTACCGCCAACCGTATGGACCTCGCCGCAGTTCTGGAGCAGTAATGGTCAGACGAGCCGTTTTCTGCATTCTCCTGGCGTTCACCGTCGCAAGCGCCGCGCACGCTCTGGTCCCCGCAGAAGTGCTCGAGGCCGTCCAGCAACTGGCCGACAATCCGGCCGGCGCCAGCAGTCGGCAGAGGGCTCTGGTCGTCGCCTACAACGACGACATCAACACCCTCGCCAGGCGCGGCAATATCAGCAACAGCTGGTACCAGGCTGCGCAGAATGAGTTCGCCCACCGCAATCAGGTCCTGGCGAAAGGCGCAGCGGAGCACGTCGGTGCAGAGTTCACGGTTCAGAAACGGCCCGCTAACAAGCCCTGGATGCCCGGCACCGATTCCGACTACATCACCAAGGTCCGCCACCCCGATCAGGTCACTGCCATGCAGGCGGAGTACAACACCCGCATGAACAACTACCTGAGGCGGAACGGGGTCGGCACTGCCCAGGGACGGGGCGACTGGCACGTCAAACTGGATACCGACTTCATGGCCGACCCGGAGGAACTCGGCAAAGGCCTCAGCAGGGCTGAAGCTGAGAGCATGTTTCGTGAAGTCGCTCGTCGCAACAACAAAGCCTACACAAGGCGTGCCGCCGCTGAGTACGAACGGGTGTTCCGCTCGGGCGAGCGGCCGCTCAGTCCGGCCGAATACAAAGGCTACTCGGCACAGATGCGCGACTTTGCGGAGTACAAGCAGCCGAAGATCGATGCTTACCTGAAGAAGATGCAGAGCGGACGGCTCACCAGCGGGGAGATCGACGACCTGCAGAAGCTGATATCCGATCAGCAGAAAGCCATTTCCCGCCTGGAATCCATGGATGAGGCGCTACGCACTCAGCAAGGACTTCCACCACGCTCCAAACTGCCGCCGACTACCCGGCAGATGCAGGTCGTCATCGATGCGAACGGCATGCGCATGGAGCGGATCTACGGTCCGGCCGAACAGATCGGATCAACGACAGCGGCTGAGCTCGGCACATCACGCATGCGTAGCGGCATCGGCAAAAATCTTGGCGCACACATGGTGAAAGACAGCTCCATCAGCCGAGCGACCATGAACCTGGCCGAGTCGTACGCCGAGGCCGCGCGCAAAAACCCGAATTTTTCCGCAACGTGGGCAGACGATCTCGCCGCACTCACCGACAACCTGGCACCGGCACAGAAAGGCGAAGTCATCGAGCGGGTCGCCAGAAGTGATCCCAAAGCCGCCGCAAAGCTTGCGGAATCCATGAGAGCGCAGTTTGCCGCTGCCAACCCAAAGCTGAGCGCTACGGCACTGCAGCGTCTCGGCCAGGGCCTTGATGATGCGATCAACCGCGCGTTGGCTCGCGCCAACAACGCACTGGGTTACACCACAGACTCCGTCGGCATGGCGGCCGCCCGGCAACGTTTCGGGGCAGCGGCGGAGAAAGTGCTCGCAAGGCTGGGGGATGCCGCGGGCAAAGGACTGATCGCGGCAGAAGTGGCCGTTTTCCTACGCGACTACCTGCATGCCTACAAGGAGCTCTACACCAATCCGAACCTGACACCCGAACAGCTCGACAAACTGGAAGAACAGGCCCGCAACGCCGGCATAAGGCTCGCAGGCGTAGGCGCCGCTGGGCTGGGCATGGAAGCACTGATCGCGACATTTCCCGAGCTTGGCCCGGTTCTCGTCGGCGCTGGAAGCTATCTGCTGACACGAGGCGCGATCGAAGGGACATGGGTGGACGAGAGCGTCGAAAACATGATCGACCAGGCGTTCATCTCAGGCGAAGCCGCCCTGGAATACCTGAAGGAACTGACATACCAGGTAAGCGACCGGATGCTTCGAGAAGAAGAGAAGCAGCGGCTGCTGCTGGCCTATCTGAAAGCAATCAAAGAAGGAAAACTCGCCCTGCAGGATGGCGTTTCCGCCAAAGACCTCATGCATGCGATCGAGAATGGCGATCTGAAGAACATCATGCGCTATCTGGTTGAAAAGGCGAGTGGTGACTGCCTGGCGAAGAAGGCGTTGGGCCTGCCGTGCGACGAGGACGAAGTCAAAGGCAACACCATCGACGCCCTCCTTGCCAAAGCCAATCAGTCGATCGACCTGGCGCTGCGCGATCTCGCATCCGCAGATGCGCTGGTGCAGAAAGCTGATCCATTGGTCGACCAGGCAATGCTCGACGCCAATGCCATCGAACAGAACGCAAAGGTCATGTATCGCTATCTGCGCAAGCTGCAGGAGCCGCTGGAGAAAGTCGACGATCTGATCGCCGATCTGATGTCGCACCGCGTGCCCGACGCCTCGCTCGATGCCGCAATCCGAGCCATTGCCCCCCATTGCGCAGATCCGGCCAACGCACCACCCGGCGCACTTGAGCAGGCCGAAGCCATCAGTCGCGCCATCATCCGGCGGCTGCAGGAGCGCGATCAACTGGCAGAAAAAGGGCGCGCGTTGATCCGAGACGAGGTCACGCCCGTCAATTTCTGCGATCCGGTGGAATGTAACGGCGTGAAAAAACTCGACGAAACAGACGATATCGCCGAGTTGCTGCGCAAGGCACGCGACCTGATGGTGGGCTGGGAGGACGAAATCAACTCCGTGAGCACCCACAAGTCGAATGCGCGTGGATTCATCGACGAAGCGCGCAAATTCGCATTTGCACGGCCGACAACCGCAACGGAGATGGAGAAGAAAATTCTCGAGGTTGAAAACCGTCTGGAGACCGAGCTCGAAAAAATCCCTGAAGAGCCGCCGCTCGAAGTGCCAGTCGGCGTGCAGGATGTATTCCAGCAGGTCGCCGGCATGGGCGTGGCCGGTCCGGACGGCGAGGTGATGACAGGCCTCGAACCGTTGAAGTACCGCAAAGCGATCGACAAGGCATTCCACGACCTCGACGAAGCGGAGCTGCGCATGGAAGACGCAATCAACACCTTGCTCGGCGACAGCACGCTGGCCGATCTGCTCTCGGAAAACAGCCGCTGCGTGATCGCGCTCGGCGGCAACGTCGTCGATCACGCGAACATGCTGCTCGACGCCGCGGACGCGGATATCGCAGCAGCCGAAGGCATGCTTCAGGCAGCCCGCGAAAAAATGGCGAGCGCCGATAAGAAAACCGCTGAACTCATCGATCTTCTGGGCCAGGGCGATACCATCAGCGTGGCTTGCACGGATGGCATCGAGGCTGCGGCAGCCTCTGCCCTGGAAGCGAAAAACAAAGGCAACAGCGCGATCGAAAAGGAAGCGATCCGCTGCGATGGTGTACTGCGCGGTCATCGCTCCACCGCCTGTGGCGCCAGCAGCAGCGTGTCGAGTACTTCTACCATCGACGCATTGAAGGCAGCCGCCGAAACATCCAGGAAGGCGCTCAACGAGGCAGCGGCCGAGTCTGTCAGCTGTGCGTTCGCGGCAGCTGGCATACGCTCTGCCGCAAACGCCGAAGCCGCCGGATTCGACGGCAGCGCCATCCTCCAGGAGCACCAGAAGAAGATCGACGACCTGGCGGAGAAGATACGCCAGACCGATCAGGCAGCGGATGATGCCAGGACGCTGGCCCGCTCGAAAGCAAATGCGGCATCAGGGCGAGCCTCCGCCGCATACGGACTGATCAACCAGGCGCAGACTCTGCTCGCCAGCATTCCTTCCGACATCGCCGAACCTCCGGGTCTGCGCAGCGCCGAGACTCGCGCCAGCGCCCTCGCCGATCGAGCACAGAAGGTATTCGACGCAGCAAACGAACTTGCTGACAGCGCGCAAGCAGCCGACTCGGCAGCGCAACCACCAGGACTGCAATGCAATCTGGACGCCTTCAAAGCAGTCGACGACTACGTCTACAGCGCCATCGACGCACTGGAGGCGCTGAGCTTGCGCAAACTTGGCGAGGTGGAGGTCTGTCACATGGCCATCGGCGAACTGCTCGTCAAAGCCAGAGAGGATGCCAGCGAAGACGGTGACGATGGTGATGATGATGGCGACGAGGACGGTTCGGGCACTAGCGACGAGGACGCAG
>JAUIKX010000155.1 GCA_030430515.1 Gammaproteobacteria bacterium
CAGGAAGCGCTGGCTTCCTCTCACGCGAACCGTCGGCAGGCTTATGCAAGTGCCCGTCGCTGTGCGCATCTGGCCATGGAATATGCCGGCCTGCCGAGCGGGCCCATACTTCGGGGTGACAAAGGGGAACCCGGGTGGCCAGAGGCAATGCGTGGTAGTCTGACGCACAGCCGTGAGCTCGCCGGTGCGTGTGTCGCCAGACGAAGAGCGAGGTGCTCGGTCCCCGACAGCGTCGGCATCGACATAGAGCATCTTGGGCGCATGAGCTCCGGTGTTGCTTCGCGCATTCTCACGCACGAAGAAGACGACAGGCTGAAAGGTAGCGACGAAGCCGAGCGGCTGCGGCTGGCAACTCTGATTTTCAGCGCCAAAGAGGCCGTATACAAAGCGATCTATCCATTAGCCGGTCTGTACATCGGTTATCAGGAAGTCAGCCTTCGGCTCGACCCGGCTGCCCAGACCTTCACGGCAAGATACGTGGGTACAGATGAGCGTAATCGCCTCATCGATTCAGGGCGGGGTGCCTGGTGGCAGCTGGGAGATGCGTTTCTCACGAAATTTATACTGGAGAGCCCGTAATGCAGGCCTTGTTCGGCATCGTCGTATTCATCGGCCTGGCCTGGCTCCTCTCTCGCGATCGCGACCATGTGCATTGGCGCAGTATCTGGGTTGGTCTACTTGTTCAGTTCGCGCTCGCGTTTCTACTTCTGGGCGTGCCGTTTTTCGCCGGCGCCATCCTTGGGCTGAATGCCATCGTCGAAGGGGTGGAGCGCGCCACACAGGTTGGCGCGTCCTTTGTGTTTGGCTTTCTTGGGGGAGGTGAGCCGCCTTTTCAGCCGACACCCGAGGGCGCGCTGCATATCTTCGCGTTTCGGGTGCTGCCACAGATTCTGGTATTCAGCGTTCTGGTTGCGCTCCTCTGGTACTGGCGTGTGCTGCCACTGATTGTGCGGGCTGTCGGCTGGGCGCTACGACGCTCACTGGGCGTCAGCGGTGCGGTGGGCACCGCTGGTGCCGCCACTGTGTTCCTCGGCATGGTGGAGACACCGCTGGTGATTCGAGCATACCTTTCGCGCCTCAGCCGTTCGGAGCTGTTCGCCATGATGACCTGCGGCATGAGCACAGTCGCGGGTTCGATCATGGTGCTGTACGCAAGCATTCTCGGTGCTCAGATCGATGGTGCGCTGGGGCATGTGATCACCGCATCGATACTGAATGTCATTGGCGCGGTCTACATTGCCCGCTTACTGTTTCCGGACACTCACGTGCCCACGGATGTTACCGATACATCCGGACTGTCTTACAGCGGCAATATGGATGCGATCACACGCGGCACTTTTGACGGTCTGCAGCTCGCCGTCAACGTGGGTGCCATGGTGCTTGTGCTGGTTTCTCTGGTCGCTCTCGTCAACTATCTGCTCGGCCAGATCACCATCGGCGACACGCAACTGAGCCTCGAGGGGCTCACGGGGCCTCTGTTCAGCCCCGTTGCGTGGCTCATCGGTATTCCATGGTCGGAAGCATCGTCCGCGGGTTCCCTGCTGGCAAGCAAGCTGATACTCAACGAACTGGTTGCCTACCTGCAGATGGTGGACTTGCCGGCTGAGGCCCTGAGTGACAGCAGCCGTCTTGTTATGACCTACGCGCTCTGTGGGTTCACCAACTTCGGCAGTCTGGGCATTCTGATTGGCGGGCTGACCACACTGGTGCCAGAACGACGGGCCGAAGTGCTTTCAATCGGGCCGTGGACCTTGCTGTCAGGCACTTTGACCGCAGCCATCACAGGTTGTGTCGTCGCGATTGTTAAGCAAATCGTCTGACCCTGTCGCTGAACTGGTCAGTTGTCGAACGGAAAAGAAGAGGAAAGGAGACGGCTCCGCGAGCACGGAACCGTCAACTCAGAAGAGCCGTTACTGCGCGGCGAGCGACACGTTGTAGACTCCCGCTAGACGGGCTGAATCCATTACGTGGATCATCGCTTCGGTGGAAGAGTCTTCGTGCGGCTGAATAATCACTGGTGCTTCCGGAATCTCTGCATGCAGGCGTTCGATGTTCGCGCGAACGTTGCGTTCGTCTACATCCCGCTGCGCGATGATGTAGCGGTCGCGGCTCGTAATGCGCACGACGATGGATTTTTTGTCCGGATCGACGGTTTTTGGCTTGTCCTCATCCGGCTGATTCACGTCGAGACCCACTTCCTTGACGAAAGTGGCGGTCACGATGAAAAAGATCAACATGATAAAAACCACGTCGAGCATCGGTGTGAGGTTGATTTCTGATTCGTCGCTACTATCTGCAGCGCTGCTGCCAAATCTTCTACGCATGGCTGGCTAGTGTCCCCATTCCCAAACTACCAAGATGCCTAGTGTACCGGTGCTTTAAGCCGGAGCAAAGTTCAACTTCAAGCCTTTTCTAGGCCAGGGCACGCTGACCAGTTGCCCGGTGGACGAAAGCGTAATGTAGGCCGTTTTCAGGTCTTCACCACCGAAAGCGATGTTCGTGGTCAGACGGTCCGGCATCGGCACGAAGTCGGGCTCAGCGCCATTTGGCGAGAGCACTGTGATCCCGCCGTCGACGATGGTCGCGACGCAGACATTCCCGCAATCTTCCACCGCCAGCGAATCAAACAGGAAATACCCGGCGCGGCCGTTGATCAGGCGACCTCCATCCGGCCGATCCCCTTGTGCGTTGGCCAACTGTCCGGGAGCCGCGAGCGGGTAGGCCCAAAGCCGTCCTGAATGCGTTTCCGCCACATAGACTTCCCTTTCATCAGGAGCCAGGCCAATACCATTCGGACCGTCGAGCGGGAAAATCTTTTCTTCGATGAAAGAACCGTCGGCTTTGGCATAAAAAACACCCGTACGGTCCCGCTCACGAGGGCGCATCTTACCGTGGTCGGTAAACCAGAAGCCGCCCTGGGCATCGAAAACGATGTCGTTGGGACCTCGCAGTGGTTGGCCCTCACAATGGGTATAGAGAATATCGACCGCACCAGTGGTCAGATCCACACGCTCGATGCGACCGCCGCCGTAGCTTTCCGGCTCCTCGCCGGGGTACAGCCGGCCATTGTGCTCGTGCCACTGAAATCCGCCGTTGTTGCAGACATATACAGCACCGTCCGGACCAATGGCCGCACCGTTCGGCCCGCCACCCAGGTTGGCAACGACGTCAGTTTTGCCGTCGTAAACGCGGGAAAGGGTGCCCCGGGCGATCTCCACGAGAATGACCGAGCCGTCCGGCATGGCGATCGGTCCTTCCGGAAACAGCAGCCCTTCGGCAATCGGGGTAGGGGTTCGTGTATCAGCCATGATGTCGCGATGCTCCGTCTTGCGCATTGTTCAGGTTACCTTACCTGAGCCCCGCACCTGCGGGAATCCAGGCGCTGCCGCGCGATCAGGTTACAGTTACCCACATTGGTGAATTTCTGTAACAAACTGCGCAGTTCTTTTCGAGAAAAATAGAAAAAGAGAGTAGCCTATTGATTATTATATGTTTGTTCTCACTTCGTCAGTACCCATCCAGGGTGGAGGCAGGTTTGCTCACGGAAGTGCTCTTTTAATCCCCAGACTTATCCACAGCCCGTACAGACAGCCAGTCCCGAGGTTTCAGATAGTCCTGCAGCGCGGCCTCAGGACTACCGGCAGGGTCCGTACGCTGGTAGGACCAGGCGGCAAGCGGCGGCAGCGAAGCCAGCACGCTCTCTACCCGTCGGCCGCTCTGCAGGCCGTACTTCGTGCCGCGGTCGATGGCCAGATTGAATTCGGCATATCGTCCTCTACGGTAAAGCTGGAAGTCTCTTTCCCGTTCTCCCCAGGGGACGTCTTTGCGGCGTTCGACGATCGGCATGTAGGCGGGAAGGAACGCATCACCAACGCGTCGCACGAATTCGAAGCTGGCATCGGCGCCGCCCTCGGTCCAGTCATCGAAGAAGACACCGCCGACACCCCGGCATTCCTGCCGGTGCGGCAGGTAGAAATACTCGTCGCACAGCGCCTTGAGCCTGCTGTAGTGCGGGCCGGTCGCGTCCGCGCTCACCTTATGCCAGTGCACCACATCTTCTTCGAACGGATAGAACGGGGTCAGGTCGAAACCGCCGCCGAAATACCAGCTACCGGCACTGTCATCGGCACCTTCGACGAGAAAGTACCTCAGGTTCATGTGCGTGGTGGGCACATAGGGGTTCACCGGGTGCACGATCATCGATATGGCCGTTGCCTGGAAAGGATGGCCGGCCAGATGGGGGTTTCGTTCGGTAGCGGCGGGGGGCAGGCTCGCGCCGAGGCTATGGGTGAACTGTACCGCGGCCTTTTCGATGATGTTGCCGTCGGCAATAACCCGCGGCCGGGCGAGACCACCGGGCGGCGCCTCAGGTGGCGGCATGATCTCCTCCCGCGAAAAGCGGGCGGTCGGTTCCAGGGTTTCGAGGCTGTCACAGATCCGATCCTGCAGATCCATGAAATAATCCCGAACTTCGAGTACATCCAACGACATGAGCGCTCCATTGAAGTGTCGAGCGTGGCAACACGCCCTATAATGCGCGGCTCTTTTTCCAGCCGGCAGGTAAAATCAGATGGGCAATTTAGCAGAGGAGCTGGGCAGAGCGCAGGAGATTGTTGCCGCTGCCGCCGCGCAACTCGAGGGCGACCTCGACGGCGAGCAGCTCCAGCTCTACGAACTCGCTTTCAGCCGGGCGGAGCTCGATGCTGCAGATTCGCTGTCCGCTTACGCAGCGACGGTGAAGGATGACGCTGAATTCTGGTCGCGGGTGAGCGATACCTACGCCGCCCAGGCACTGGTCAACCTGCATACGCGCCTGGTGCGCAGCCCCGAAGCGTACGGGCTGTCGCTGCCCGAGCTTGCACCACCGGATGTCGGCGCCTTGCTGTCTCCTGAGCGACTGACGACTCTCGGCCGTGATTTTCTCTCGCGTAAAGACGGAGACCACAATGACGGGTTGACCGACGAGCATCTGCTCATGCGCGCGAGCTTCCGGCAGTTCGGAGACGAAGTTGTGGCGCCGCTTGCCGAACGTATTCACCGCGAAGACCTGATCGTGCCCGATGACATTCTCAACCCGCTTCGCGAGATGGGTTGTTTCGGCCTCAGCGTGCCGGAGCGTTTCGGTGGCCTCAAACCCGATGGCGCCGAGGACAGCCTCGGCATGGTAGTCGTTACGCAGGCGCTTTCCCGCGCATCTCTGGGTGCTGCCGGCAGCCTGATCACCCGCCCGGAAATCATGGCGCGCGCGATACTCGAAGGCGGTACGGAGGAGCAGAAGGCACGCTGGCTACCCGGCATTGCGGCTGGAGATCCCCTGTGCGCCGTATCGGTAACAGAACCCAACACGGGCTCCGATGTCGCTGCTGTGAACCTGCGCGCGCGCAGAACCGATGGAGGCTGGCTGCTCTCTGGCGCAAAGACCTGGTGCACCTTCGCAGGCAAAGCACAGATGCTGCTCGTGCTCGCCCGCACCGATCCGGATGCACGCCCGCTGCATCGTGGTTTGTCGCTGTTTGTCGTTGAGAAGCCGGTAGACGAAGGGCACTCGTTCGAGCACCTTCAGGAAAATGGCGGCAAGATGACCGGGCGGGCCATACCGACCATCGGCTATCGCGGCATGCACTCGTTTGAGATGTCCTATGAAGACTTCTTCGTGCCCGATGCCAACCTGATCGGCGGCGACGCCGGGCTCGGCAAGGGGTTCTACTTTACGATGCGGGGTTTCATGGGCGGCCGCCTGCAGACTGCTGCCAGAGCCTGCGGCATCATTGAGGCAGCCATGCGGGAAGCGATGCAGTATGCCGAGGATCGCCAGGCCTTTGGCAAAGCTCTGGCCGCGTATCCGCTGACGCTCATCAAGATCGCGCGCATGGGCATGCAGCTTGCGGCCTGTCAGCAGTTTACCCATGAGGTGGCCCGACTCATGGACGAAGGCAAGGGCGCCATGGAGGCAAGCCTCGTCAAACTGATGGCGTGTCGCGTGGCTGAAGAGGCTTCAAGAGAAGCTCTGCAGATTCACGGCGGCATGGGCTATGCAGAGGAAACTCCGGTCAGCCGCTATTTTGTCGATGCCCGTGTGCTGTCCATTTTCGAAGGCGCCGAGGAAACCCTGGCGATTCGTGTCGTCGGCAAGGACCTGGTGAGCTAGCGACGCTCTCCAGCTCCTGCGTGCCAGCGCTTACGTGCGCGCCAGATCCTCTCTCAACGTTTTCGCCGCCAGGATGTAAAACACTGAGGAAAGGACGTTGAAAATGAGGCTGATCACGAGGGCCCAGCGCAGCGATTCAACGCCGAGATCGGTCGTCGCCTGCAGCACGTCGCTGGCGATACCGGTGAATTGCGGGCCGAGGCCAAGGCCGATGATGTTCAGCACGAACAACAGGATGCTCGATGCCAGCGCACGCATGCGCAACCCAACCATGCCCTGAGTAAGCGCGAAAGTCGGGCCGAGATAGTACGCGCCCAGCATATAGGGGATCGCCAGAACCCACAGCGCCATGTAGGGCGCGTCCGAAAGATAAACGTAGGCGCTGAAGGGCACCGAGATAAACGTTGCAAGCCCAGGCAGCCAGACATACCAGCGGCTATCTTTTACACCCATCCTGTCGCCGAGGTAGCCACCCAGAATCGTTCCCGCGATGCTAGCGAAACCGAGATAGAAGAGCGCCGTGCCCATCTCACCCGTGCCGAGTCCGTGGGTTCGGTTGAACATGGCTGGAATCCAGTAGCTCACGCCGTAGCCGACGAAAGCATGCAGCGCGGCGCCAAGGGACAGAAAACGGAAACTGCGCCGCGACCAGAGATGTCTGAACACCTCCGCAACCGGAGGCGGCGCCCCTTGCGCCTCAGCTGAAACGCCGTCCGACATACCCCGAGGCGGTTCTTTCAGTGTGAATCGCACGATCAGCGCGAGGATAACTCCGGGAAGGCCGACTACCATGAACGCCGTGCGCCAGTCGAAAGCCTCGTTGATCCAGCCGCCCCCCAGATTTCCGAGCATTGTGCCTATGGGAATACCCAGGGCGTAAACGGCCAGTGCGGTCGCCCGACGATCGGCTGGGAACATGTCGGAAATCATCGAGTGGGAAGGCGGGCTGCCTCCGGCTTCCCCTACAGCAACGCCGATGCGTGCGAGCAGCAGGTGGAAAAAATTGCCCACAAGGCCACACAGCGCCGTCGCGCCGCTCCAGATGGCCAGACAGACCGCCAGGACATTCCTGCGTGAGCCCCGGTCCGCCATGCGTGCGATCGGGATGCCGAGGAACGTGTAGAAGGTGGCAAAGGCTATGACGCCGAGAAAACCCATCATGGTATCTGAGGCGCCAAGGTCCTGTTTGATGGGCTCGACGAGAATGCCGAGAATCGAACGGTCAATGAAATTGAATACGTAAACGACAACGAGAAGGCCGAGTGCATACCATCGGTAAGCCGGCGTGAATGCGCCGCCAGCGGTTGTGTCGCCGGCAGTAGTAGCTTGATTCATCAGTTTCCCCCTTCGAGGGAAGTTTGCCCATCTGGGGCGCAATCGTCGATAGCGAGCTGGTAAACTTACGCAATCGATCAATCTGTTGGAGTCAGAGCGTGGATATTTCGTTCTCAGAAGAAGACCGTCAGTTTCAGGCAGAAGTCCGGGCGTGGTTGGATGAAGCCTGGCCTCAGGCGATGCGCGACAAGGAAGGCCGCAGCGCCATAGGCAAACTATCGAAAGAGGACCGGGTTGCCTGGCAGCAGCGTCTGGCTGAGAAGGGTTGGGCTGCGCGCAACTGGCCGCAGAAATACGGCGGCGCAGGTTTCACCCCCACCCAGAACTATATTTTCGATCTTGAAAGCGCCCGTGTAGGCGCGCCCGGCGTCGTGCCATTCGGTATCACCATGGTTGCACCGGTCATCATGAAGTTTGGTACCGAAGAGCAGAAGGCAAAATACCTGCCTGATATTCTCGCCAGCCGCGTCTGGTGGTGCCAGGGTTACTCAGAGCCCGGTTCAGGTTCCGATCTGGCGTCGCTGTCGACGCGCGCTGAAGACAAAGGCGATCACTACCTCGTCAACGGCGTTAAAACATGGACGACTCTGGCCCAGCATGCCGACATGATTTTCTGCCTGGTTCGCACGAGCCAGGAAGACCGCCGCCAGCTCGGCATCAGCTTCCTGCTGATCGACATGAAAACGCCGGGCATTGAAGTGAAACCGATCATCACCCTCGATCAGCCTCAGGTCGGTGATCAGGAAATTAACATG
>JAUIKX010000156.1 GCA_030430515.1 Gammaproteobacteria bacterium
GTTCGTGCCGTCAGCGGCGATACGACCCGGGATGGCCTGGCCTGCAACACCGTAGATTTCGTCACCCAGGTTTCGGCCGATGACCGAGAAGCGGTGACGCTCATCCACCGAGTAGAGCTCAAGGGACGCGTCCCACAGCCAGAAGGCGTCCTGGGTGTAGGGATCGAGGGTATCTGTCAGCGAATACTCATCTCGATAGCGCGCATCTGCGGAGAAGCTCCAACGCCAGCCTTCGAACCCTTCGAAGTCGTAGGTGATGCCAACAAAGCCTGCAACATCAGAGTTACCGACAAGGTCTTCGCCTTTGAGGTTCTGGTTGTTGGCGGTGATGAAGTCTTCGCTGTATTCCGAGTTCGTGAAGCCAAGGGCGCCGCGAACACTCAGGCCTTCAACGTTGGTCTGCCACAACATGTCGAACTCAATACCTTTCGTTTCGAGCGCCGATGCGTTGAACGTGCTGAACTGAATGACATTGGAGTCGAAGAGCTGTACCTGCAGGTCGGAGTATTCATAGAAGAACGCTGTGGCGTTGAAGCGCATGCTGCCGTCCAGCAGGAATGCTTTCATACCCACTTCGCCACCTTGTGCTTCTTCTGAATCGTAGATCAGAGAGTCGAAGCCGGTGAAACTCGGACTGAGCGGGTTGATCGACGCAGTCGGCAGCGCACTGTTGTCGATACCGCCAGACTTGAACCCTTCCTTGTAAGCGATGAACAAGCCGATGTCGTCCGTGAGGTCGAACTGAAGCGCGATCTCAGGCGACACGTTCTGGTCGTCGAACTCCAAGCCTTCGATCACTGGCGGGCCGCCGAAGCCGAACAGGCCGGCCGCAGCGTGCAGGTAAGGAATTTCGATGTTGCCATCCTTTTCCTCATCCGTGTAACGCGCACCGAATGTCAGGTTCAAGCGATCGGTGATATTCCAATCGAATGACAGGAATACAGAAAGTACTTCTGTATCAGTGTTGTGGATCTTCAGGTAGTCAAACTCGTTGCCGGTCACCGGGTCGGGGCCGATGATCGTGGCATTCGGGTCGCCGCCAACCAGGGCATAGGCCGGACCGAAAATGTTCGGCATAACCCCCAGGTTGAACGCGTACTGATACGCCGCAAACACCTGCTCGACGTCCTGATAGTAAAGACCCAGCTGGAAGTTCAACGGGCCATCAAACGAACTGACAAGACGCAACTCTTCCGAAAGTGACTCATAAACGTTGTTATGCAGGCCACCGAAAACCGTCGCGCCGCCACTGTAGTCGTCGAGCTCCCAGTGATCCAGGTCAACCCAGCCGGTCACCGACGTCAGCGAGAGTGAGTCGCTGATATCCCAGTCAGCCTGGAGAGACAGCAGATGGGTCTCCTGCTCAAGGCCCTGCTGGCCACTGTCGTATCCTTGCGGCAGACCGTCCCGCAAACCTGGGTTCAGGTAGATGCGAGCGTTGTTGCCATTGAGTTTGCAGTCATCGACAGCCTGGAAGGTTCTGAACGGCGCCGCCGCGGAAGGCACACCCGTTGCCTGAGGCGTTCCCTCAGGACACAGGTTCTCGCTCCACATGATGCCGCCATCACTTTCGTACTCGCTGTAGTTGTACTTCATCTTGAAAGTAAGTCGGTCGGAGGCGTCCCACACCAGCGTCAGGCGGCCGTTGAAAGACGAATCACCAAACGACTCTTCGGCCCCAAACGCAGCCGCGTTGGGGTTATTGTCAAAGCCGTAGTTGTCCATCAGCTCATCGTTCTCGATGAAGCCAACAGCCAGACGCGCACCAAAGGTATCGGTAATCGGGCCAGAGACGATCATCTCTGTCTGAAAGCCTTCGTGCTCGGTCTCAACCGCACCCGCGATCTGAAACTCAAACTCGTCACCCGGATCGTTGGAGGTAATCGAAACCACACCAGCCGTCGCACTCTTGCCGAAGTACAGCGACTGCGGGCCTTTCAGCACTTCGAGCTGCCCCATGTCGAGGTAGGAGTTGTGGATGAATCGACCCCTGTTGACGATCACGCCATCAACGTTGACCGCAACAGAGTGGTCGAACGCCGCGGAGATGGAACTGGAGCCCACACCACGCAGCCGCAGGTTGGAGCCGTTTCCGGAACCGCCCTGGGCAATGATCATGTTGGGCACCATCTTGGATGCATCAACAAGGTTGGTGATGTTGTAACGATCGAGGTCCGCTTCGCTCATAGCAGCCACGGTAACCGGTACGTCCTGCAGCGATTCCGCCGTACGGCGGGCAGTGACGGTAATTTCTTCGATGACGCTCTCGCTCGCCATCGGAACGGCTCCGGTCCAGCCGAGAGATGCGCACGCAACGGCAGTGGCTACTGCCCGTTTTCTAATGGCAATCACTATTCTCTCCCCTGTATTGATCTAAAAGCGTTCTTTTTCTTAGAACACGTTTTACCGAATCTAGTAGTCTCGCGTTTCAACGTCAACAGTTATAAATGGGAGAATGTCAGACGATGTGGTACGCGATCATCAGCGAAGACAAGCCGGGAACACTCGACCTGCGCATGGCGAACAGACCAGCGCATCTGGAAAGGGCAAAGGCACTTGTCGATGAGGGGCGTATTCTGGTCGGAGGGCCGCACCCGGCCATCGACTCGGAAGACCCAGGCGAAGCCGGCTTCACAGGCAGCCTGATCATCGCCGAGTTCGATTCGCTGGAAGCGGCCGAGGCATGGGCCGCTGAAGACCCATACATGACCGGTGGTGTCTACGAGAAAGTCACCGTCAAGCCGTTCAGAAAAGTGCTCCCCTAGTCGTCAGCCAGGTCGCCGACCACGTTCCAGTATGTTTCCAGCGCGTCGATGTGCTCCTGAGGTGAGCTCATGCCCTCACCCTGACCGCGCAGCGCCATGCCACGCATGGACACGTAGTCGGCGCTCAGGTCTTTCCAGGCTTGCACCTGCTCCCGCCACTGATCCGGGCCGACCTGATAGTTCAGAAACGCCTCAATGCCGAAGGTGTCCGGGTCTCTGCCTTCGGCCTCCAGACAGGCACAGACCTTGGCGTAAGCCTCCAGGTTGGCGTCCTGACCACTGCCGAACATGAAGCCATCGCCCATGCGCGCCGCACGCTTGAAGGCAATATCGGTGAAGCCGCCGAACCAGATGGGTATCTGTCGCCCCGGCAGCGGCAGAATGCCCGCCCGATCAACCCGGTGCCACTGGCCGACGAAGTCCACCACCGGCTCGCTCCAGAGTTTTCGCAGCACGTCCACCTGCTCCACCTGACGCTTACCGCGGCTTGCATAATCTTCCCCGAGCACGTCGTACTCGACATAGTTCCAGCCGGTGCCGATACCCAGACGCAGGCGACCACCGGACAGCAGGTCGATCTGCGCTGCCTGCTTTGCGACGAGGGCCGTCTGGCGCTGCGGCAGGATCAGAATACCCGTCGCCAGCTCTATGTGCTGGGTGGCTGCCGCGAAGTAACCGAAAAGAACAAACGGCTCGTGGAATGCATCGTGCTCGGTGTACGGCCCCCACAGCGGCGGCTCGCGATCGTCGTGCACCGCGCCGAGCACATGGTCGTATGCCAGGATGTGCGAATAGCCCAACCCTTCAGCCGTTTGCGCCCAATCACGAATCACCACAGGATCGCTGCCGATCTCCTGATGCGGAAAAATAGCGCCGATTTTCATTGTTCGTTCTCCAGCCCGTCGATTAGCCCCCAGTCTAGCGCGGTGGCCGCATCAATGGCCTGCCCGGTGATGGCAAGCCAGGCGCAGCGCTGTCGTCCCACACGTCGGGTAATACTCACGCATCCGCCCGCCCCTGGAATGAGCCCCATGCCGATTTCAGGCAGCCGGAACCGGGTGTCAGGCTGAGCGAGCACGCGAGCCGCAAACGCCGGCAGTTCGATACCCGCGCCCACACACACACCATGAAGGTGAAAGGTCACGCGATCCGCACATTGCGCCAGATACTGAGCGGGCATGCGCAATTGTCGAATGCCATGAGTGCGGCTCGGATCATCGACAATGTCGAACTCAGCAAGATCACCACCCGCGCTGAACACCGGGCCATTGCCGCGAACGATCACATCGCTGATCTGTTCATCCATCAGCACAAGTTTGAACACATCGGTCAGCCCATCGCGCATGACGACCGAAAAAGCGTTACGTCGGCCCGGATCATCCAGCAGCACATTCAGCCGCGCGCCATGCCGCTCTATGGAAACTACTTGTGCATCCGCCGAGACAGGCGTTCGAGGTCGCGCCTGCGTGAGCCAGCCTCCGTATTCTTCACCGCCCTGAAGCATGGCGTAAGCCATGGACTCGACAACCAGCGCGTCCTGATCGGTCAAACATTCCACCGCACGCAGAACCTGCACCAGAGCGGCACTTGCGCGCGGATTGCGGTCGATAGCGCGGGTTACCTCGTCAAGACTTTGCGTATTCGCCACCCACACATCGCAATGCTCGGTTTCGCCCACCGCAATCACCGGTATGGGTTGGCGCTGCACCCAATCAGCAAGCCCAACCGAGGCGCAGTTCTCAAGCGCGAGCCAGCGAAGCTCGCCAACAGCGTCCGCCACGTTGGGCTCCAACAGCAAAGTATCCAGATCCGACTGCGAAGCGATCATGCGCAGAGCATAGCACCCGCAAGCCCGCAGACGTGCCGAGCCGAAAGCGCTAGAGTACTCAGGCATATGGATCAGCCAATTCATCTGGAAAGCGTCGACACCGTGCTCGCCACCGCGCGCTCGGTCAGACGCAACCTCGACTTCGAACGCGCCATCGAGCCGCAAGTGCTCTTCGATTGCATCGACCTTGCCGCGCAGTCGCCCACCGGCGCGGTGGACGGTGAGTCCTGGCGCTTCGTTGTCGTTACCGACGAGGCGCGCAAGCAGCAGCTTGCCGCGCTCTACACAGACGCGCTGGAAGCGCTTGCCCGTGACAGAGACATTGAGCTCAAACCCACCCACCGCGCGCTGGTATCACGCCTTGCAGAGATTCCGGCCATGATCTTCGTATGCATCGCGGCACCGCCGCCGCCAGACGAAGTCGGCCGGCAGGTTGCCTTCTACGGCTCAGTACTGCCTGCCGCCTGGTCGTTGATGCTGGCACTTCGAGCACGCCGCATCGGCACAACGTGGACGACCCTGTTATCCGCCCATCAGAATGAAGTCGGCGCCATCCTCGATATGCCGGAGAACGCCACCTCTCTCGTCATGCTGCCAACGGCTTACATGAAAGGCGCCCGCTTGAAGCCCGCCAAACGTCTGAGCGCACGGGAGATTACGTTCTGGAACCAATGGGGCAGCCTGCCGCCGCATCAATAGCCGGTAGATTCCCGCTTCTCTTCAGCTGTGCCACGTGCGGCTGCAAGCTCTCGAGCGGCGTTCTTGATCATGTGCCCGGACTCGGACCCGAGGGTTACGAAATGAAAACCGAGCGCCAGATACTTCTGCGCATACTCGAGACTGGAGGTATGAATGCCGGCCGCCAGCCCATGCGCGTTGCAGGCGTCCAGAATACGCTTCACCACTTCCAGGTGCTCTTCCTGAGGCTGATCGCCCGTCGGCGGCAAACCGAGCGCAAGCGCCAGGTCTGCTGGGCCCACATAAATGCCGTTGAGCCCGGGCGTGGTAACAATCTCCTCGAGGTTCGCAATGCCTTCTTTCGTTTCGATCATCGCGAGACAGGCAATCTGATCGTTGGCGTGTTTCGCGTAGCCCATGCGGCTGGCCAGTGCGGCCCTGATCGGCCCGAAAGAACGTTTGCCATCCGGCGGATAGCGGCATGCAGACACTGCCTGCTCCGCCTCCCCGCGGTTGTTGATCATCGGCACGATGACGCCGTGCGCGCCGGCATCCAGCACCTTCATGATTTCGTAGGGTTCGTTCCATGGCACGCGTATGAGCGGCGTGACGTCGGTATTGGAAACCGCAGGCAGCATCGCCCGCAGGTCGGTGTAATCCACCATGCCGTGCTGCAGGTCGATACACACCCAATCGAAACCGAGCCTGCAGATGGCTTCGGTGGTATAGGCATTGGCAACGCTCAGCCAGCAGCCGATGGTCTGTTCTCCGCGCCGCCAGGCGGCCAGTGCTTTATTTTCCAAAGAAGCGTTCTCCAGGCAATGACTCGAATATCGCCACTATAATGGCTCGCCATGAGCAGAAGAAACGAAACCATCTGGTGGTGCTGCGTCTGTCTGTTGCTGAGCATGCTGACAGGCATGACGGTATACCGTTTCTCAGCATCACCCGACGAGCCGCCGAGCACCGACGCCAAGGTGCAGGAAGCGCAGGCCAAAGCCGCCCGAATAAGCTTCGAGGCAGCCCAAACCAACGAATCACGTCTGATCCGCGAGGCCAATCGCCTACTTGCCGTCTCACAGGCAGACGAAGCGGAACTGCGTCGCATCCTCGACGGCTACGCTGACGGCACCTTCCAGGAAGAAGCCGAATTTCCGACCCCGATTCACATTATCCGTCGCTACGCAGAGATCGACCCCGAAGCGGCGTTGTCTTACGTACTCGGCCACGAACACTGGGCGCAGTACGCTTCCACCGTTTTTCTTGAATGGGCGCAATCCGATGTTGAATCCGCCATCGCCGCTCTCGACCGGCTAGGCCCTCTGAATCGGATGTCGGCTGAACAACTGATTCTCCAGGCCCACAAGCATGCACCGCTGGATAGCTATATCGCGCTTCAGAACCGCCTGCGGTCTTCCAACAACGATGCTGCCTTTCCTGCATGGGCCATTGAGAGGATTCGTGTTGACCCGCACAACGGCTGGTCTGACGTGGCACGCGCCGATGCTGATTACCCAGAACGACACTACGCCTGGATCTACGCATCTGAGTGGTCAGAGACAGACGCCGTAGCCGCATTGGATGCATTCAACGAACTGGCTGAATCGGCGCCGGACACCTACGAGGCTTCGTTCACAGAATTGCTGGAAAGCGTTTCAATGAACAAGCCGAGGCGTGCATTGCTATGGCTGGAGGGACAGCCGCCCGATGCTTCGAGCCAGGCCATGGCCCCCCTCCTTCTCAGAAACCTGGCACTCCGCGACCCGCTCGACGCCCTCAATCGCGCTGCCTTCCTCCCGGGCAGCATGCGCGCAGAATCGGAACAGGCCATTCTCGACCAGTGGCGCCACTTCGAGCCGGAGCAGGCAGCAGAGTGGTTGATGAACTACGGTGACCCGGCATCTCTGCAGGATGTTCTGCCGCTGTTAGCGCTTAGCCAGCCCGATTCGGCACGGGCAAGACGACTCGCAAACCTCATTACCAATAACGAGACGCGCAACGAAATCCTCGAACAGGTCGGCGGTTAGCTCCCGAGCGGCGCGAGCAGGAAGTTGCCGTGCGCCGTTGCCACCGGCTTGTCGCGACTGTCCTGCCACAACTCCGTGCGAACGTTAGCCACGCGTCGCCCTCTTCGGGTAACGATTGCCCGCCCGTAAAGCGTTTTAGGCCCGGCCGATCGCAGGTAGTCGATCGAAATATCGATCGTTTTCGGCAATCGCTCCGACGACAGATCGTGGATGAGCTGCATGGTTGCCGTAATTTCGAGCATCGCGCCCACCGCCCCACCGTGCACTGCCGGCAGGTTCACATTGCCGATGATGTGTTCCTCGAACGGCAGAATCGTCATCACCTCATCGCCGATCAGTTCCGCCTTCATTCCGAGAAAGCGCGCATACGGTATCCGCTCGATCAGCCAGGGCACGTCCTGCCCTTCGCCCCTTTCCCGCATCTCTTCAAGCAGCTTCATGACTGGCGGGTTCCCAGCATGAATGTCGCGGTGCAGGTAGCCACTGGATCGTCAGGGTTTGACTGGTAAGCGATTGCCCGCACGAACGCCACATCGCTGGTGCGCTTGAAACAACGCGCCCGGGCGGTCACAGGAAGCGACGGGTCGGCCGGACCCATGTAATCGATACGAAGGTCGAGGGTGGCAATGGCAATTTTCTCCCGCGGCACATCAGGCGGTCGGGCAATCATGCCCGCCGTGTTGTCGAGCAGAGCGGTAATGGCGCCACCGTG
>JAUIKX010000157.1 GCA_030430515.1 Gammaproteobacteria bacterium
GCCGAGGAGTGCTTTCTGATCTTCCATGAGACGCGCTGCCTGTGGAGTGCCAAAAATGGCAGATATCTGCCGGATGAGTGACGAATATGTCGCAAAATCGCCGCCTGGTCTACGCGAAACCCGCGATTTTTAAATCGCACGGCTTTCTTAATATAGCTAATAGTATTAAACTTATTCCACAAAGAGATATGAAGATGACCGTGCAAGTACATCCTTTTTTCGATCCGGCCACCTATACCTACTCATACGTCGTATCGGACGCAGCAAGCCGTCAGGCGCTCATTCTCGATTCTGTGTACGACTACGACCCGGCATCCGGGCGGGTCAGCACCAGCTCTGCTGATGCGGTGATCGAGTTCGTACGCAGCCACGACCTCGACGTGCGATGGATCCTCGAGACCCATGCACATGCAGATCACCTGTCTGCTGCCATCTATCTCCAGGAAGCCCTCGGAGGTACCACGGGAATCGGCAGCCGCATCACCGAGGTGCAGAGCGTCTTTTCGGGTGTGTTCAATCTCGGTCCTGATTTCGTCAGCGACGGCGGCCAGTTCGACCGTTTGTTCGAAGATGGCGACAGCTTCGAGTTCGGTGAGCACACCGTGCGCATCATGCACACTCCGGGGCATACGCCGGCCTGTATCACCTATGTGGTCAATGGCTGCGCCTTCGTCGGCGACACTCTGTTCATGCCCGACTACGGCACCGCGCGCACCGACTTCCCGGGCGGCGATGCCGAAACGCTGTACAACTCCATTCAGAAAATTCTCGCCCTGCCGGAAGAGACCAAACTGTACATGTGTCACGACTATCTGCCCGAGGGCCGCAACGAGTATCGCTGCGAAACCACTGTCGCTGCGGAAAAGCAGGGCAACGTGCACATCCACGACGGCATTTCGGAAAAGGACTTCGTGGCGATCCGTGAGTCACGTGACGCTGACCTCGCCGCGCCCCGTCTGCTGCTTCCTTCTGTGCAGTTCAACATCCGGGGTGGCCGTTTCCCGGATGAAGAGTCGAACGGCACGGCGTACTTCAAAATTCCCGTGAGAAAGGTGTAAACCATGGCGGCGATGCTACTGGCATGGCCTGGCGCCATCGCGATCGGTCTGAGTCTTGGGCTGCTGGGGTCCGGCGGCTCGATACTGACCGTGCCGGTACTTGTTTACCTGGTGGGTCAGGAAGAGAAAGTCGCCATCGCCGGTTCTCTAGCCGTGGTCGGCATGATTGCGCTGGCAGGCGCATTGCCTTACCTCAAAGATCGGCTGGTGCAGTGGCGCAGCGTTTGGTTGTTTGGTATCCCCGGCATGCTGGGCACCTATCTCGGCGCCTGGTCTTCGGTCTATGTCAGCGGCGCGGTTCAGCTCGTGGCGTTCGCTGTGGTCATGGTGCTCGCTTCCTACTTCATGCTGCGCAAAACCTGCTCGGATGTAGATGCATCGAGAGAGGGCGCAGCCGTGCAGAGGCCCATGGCGAAGATAGCGCTCGAAGGGCTCGTGGTTGGTGTTGTTACTGGATTCGTTGGCGTTGGCGGCGGCTTTCTGGTCGTGCCGGCACTCGTACTTCTTGGCGGGCTCAGCATGCATCAGGCGGTTCCTACGAGCCTCGTGATCATCGCACTGAAGTCCGGCACTGGGTTCATCAAGTATCTGGATGTTCTGGAAAAGGAAAACCTGAGCCTGGACTGGATGGTCATCGGCGTCGTTACATCGCTCGGGATTCTCGGCAGTTTCGCCGGTAGTGCCCTGGCTGTGCGTTTGCCGCAGGACTCGCTCAGACGTTACTTCGGCTGGTTCCTCGTAGCGATGGGCGCATTTATTCTGTACCGCAGTGTGCCGGTACTGTTCGCATAGAGAGGCAGTAAAACGTGGAAATCAAAAAGCTCACCGACCAGTTTGCAGTATCGGCTCAGATCGAGGTGTCGGACGTTCCGGCGATTCGGGAGCAAGGCTATGGGGTTGTCATTAACAATCGTCCAGATGGTGAAGCGGACGATCAACCCGCCAGTGAGGCCATCCGTGAGGCTTGTGCGGCACATGGGCTCGAGTACTTCTATCTTCCTGTTGCTGCTGGCGGTTTCACCGAAACATTAGTCGCCGAGTTTCGAGACATTGTCGAGCAAGCCGATGTTCTCGTACTTGCCTTCTGTCGCACAGGCAATAGAAGTTCGATCTTCTGGGCGATGTCTAGTGCGCCTTCTCTTGGAGCTGACCGTGTTGGCGCAGCACTTGAGGCGCAGGGCATGCTCTCCGACAGCCTGCGCCAGACCCTGGGCCTTTCCGAGCAGAAAGCAGACGTTGATTATGATGTGCTCATCGTCGGTGGTGGGGCCGGAGGCATTGCGACTGCCGCGAGCCTGCTCAAGCGTCGTCGAGACGCCCGTATCGCCATCGTCGAACCTCAGGATAAGCATTACTACCAGCCGGGCTTCACGCTCGTGGGTGGCGGTGTCTTCAAAGCCTCGGATACGGTCCGACCCATGGCACCGCTCATCCCGAAAGGTGTGGAATGGATCCGCGACGCGGTGAAGTCTTTTGCGCCCGAGAGCAACGCGCTGCTTACCGAAGGGGGCAAGCGCATCGGCTATCGCTATCTCGTGCTTTCGCCCGGCATCAAGCTCAACTGGTCTGCAATCGAAGGTCTCGAGGACACGCTGGGCAGGAACGGCGTAACGTCCAACTACAAATTCGAATGCGCGCCTTACACCTGGGAGCTGGTCAGCCAGATGAAGGGCGGCCGCGCGGTTTTCACCCAGCCACCCATGCCCATCAAGTGCGCCGGAGCACCGCAGAAAGCCATGTACCTGTCGTGCGATGCCTGGAAGGACGCTGGCGTTCTCGACGACATTCAGGTGGATTTCTACAACGCTGGCGGTGTGCTCTTCGGTGTGCCTGATTACGTGCCGGCTCTGGAGAAATACATCGCGAGCTATGGCGCCAACCTGCATTTTTTCAACAACCTGAAATCTGTTGATGGCGCGGCCAGGAAAGCAGTGTTCGAGAATGTGCAGACCGGCGACACCCAGGAGGTCGAGTTCGATTTCATTCACGTCTGCCCGCCGCAGACCACGCCGGACTTCATAAAGGAAAGCGCCTTTGTAGACGAAGCCGGCTGGATCGACGTAGACCAGGCTTCTCTCAGGCACAACCGGTTCGAAAACGTCTATGCGCTGGGTGATGCGATATCCGCGCCAAACGCGAAAACCGCTGCAGCTGTGCGCAAGCAGGCGCCGGTTGTTGCGGAGAATTTATCCATGGCGTTCTCGGGCAATGGGCCGCAGGCTGAGTACGACGGCTACGGCTCCTGCCCTTTGACCGTCGAGAAGGGGCGGGTCGTGCTCGCTGAATTCGGCTACGGCGGTAAGCTGCAGCCGACCGTTCCGAGTTGGATCAACGATGGCACCAAGCCGACCCGGGCGGGATGGATGTTGAAAGCGAAGCTGCTGCCGCCGATCTACTACGATCTCATGCTCAAAGGTCGCGAATGGTTCGCCTCTCCCTGAATCATGCACAACAAAAGTTCATGAACAACAAAAGCGAGATATCCATGTCTGAACAGAAACCGCTGACTTTCTGGGAGGTGCTCGGCAGCACGTTTGCAGCGCTGCTGGGGGTGCAGTCCCAGGCAAACAAAGTCAGAGACTTTACCCGTGGTAACGCAGTTCACTTCTTTCTCTCCGGCCTGATTTTCACGATCGCCCTTGTCGCCGGCTTCGTGCTTCTCGTTCAGGCTGTATTGCCATGAAGTGGCTGCTGCTCGTTGCAGGCCTTTTGACGGCCTCGGTGGGTTGCGCTGAAGAGCAGGTTGCGCTGTCCAAATATCAGCATCGGGTCGACGATCAGGTGACTCTCGCGGGCCTGCTCAACGAGGCGGCTTACGACGAACTGGAGGCGATGGACGCCACTATTGTCGACCTTCGCACTGCTGAAGAGGGTAACGACGTGGAGGCTCGCGCGCTGATCGCCCGTGGGCTGCGTTATGTGCACCTGCCGATGGGTGAAAAAAGCAACTTGCGGGACGATGCGCTCTTCCTCAACCAGATCATCTCGGCTCGGCCGGGCAAGCCGGTTGTGGTGCATTGCGCGTCCGCGAACCGCGCCTCTGTGCTCTGGGCGGCGGCTCAGCTCGAGAAGGGTGAGCCGTTGAAGGCGGTCATGCAGAGCGTAGATCCTGTGGCCACCAAAAAGCGCACGCGCATGATGATCAAAAAGTATGCAGAAAATGTGCGCTAGGCGGTAGAATTTTGCGTCTATCAGCGCCAATAGCCGAATAATTCACATAAAATCCCGTCGCGGGTGATCTAAAGTATCTGTAGGTCGATTATTTTTGCAGGTGCTTTAGTCAAATGGTTCTCGAAGTTCTGCCGCACGCTGGTTTGCAGGGAAGTCTGAGCTATCTGCTTACCGACCCGCGTACGAAGTGCTGTGCGGTGGTCGATCCGCTGCCTGATACGGCCGAAGCGCTGGCTTGCGGTATCACCAGCAACAATCTGATCTGTGAGTGGGTGCTGAGCACTGGTGATGCGCTGGAGGGCGGCAGCACGGCGCGTTCCTTCGCCGATCGCTTTCTCTGTCCGCGCACCGCTGGGCCGGCCGGCCGCGATACAGTGGATGCGCCACATCCTTTCGATGTGACATTCGAAGACGATCAACGCCTGACCATCGGTCATGCCAATGGGCGGGTGTGGGTTGGCGAGGGTTGCGCGAGCTATATTTTCGACGGTCTGATCGTCGCTGGCTGCCCCGTTGGCGTCATGTCCACAGCCGGACGCGTGGATACCCTCAAACGCCTGGGCGATGAGTGCTGCGTCATGCTGCACAAACCCCTGGATCCGGCGCACCCTTACGCCGGCTACCGGAGCTCGCTGGGCGAGCTCAAGCAGCTTGGCGCGATCATCGGCTGAGCGCTATGTTTCGGTGAGCTCCTAGACGCTGAAGGTGTTGTCCGCGGCTACCTTCACTTCGCGGCCGACATATTCCGCTTTCGTCATGTCTTCCATGAGGTCCGCTTCAGCGGTTTTCGCCCAGGTGCGCCTGCCATCAGGCGTGCGGACACCTGCGTAAGCAGAATCAAAGCCTTTAGCGCCGTACATCACCACGTAGCCTTCTATGCTGCCGCTGCCGACGTAGTCTTCAGCGAGTTCGCGGGTAGGTAGTGCGTCGACTTCGCTCTGTACGTCCTGATGCTTGAACGGTTGTGCCGGCGGCTCGGTGCTGTACACCCCGAACGCGTGCTTGGTCAGCATGCCGCCATTGGCCGTGATGAGGCCGCGTTTGCCGGGCTCGCTGCGCAGAATCTCAGCCATGCGGGCGATTGAGTGCATTACGTAGTTGTTCAGGGGGCCGCCGTTGAAGGTCAGCCCGCCAGTGACGGTCAGCGGCCGGTCCTGGCTCAGACCGATCTCGTTTGCACCCACCTGCACAGCCACAGGAAAACAGCTGTAAACGTCTACGTGATCGATATCGCCGACGTTCATGTCCGCCAGTTCCAGGCAGCGAGGGCCGGCGATGCGGATCGCCGGAGACGAGTACAGATTGTCCCGGTTTGAAACCACATAGGTGTCGTGTGCATCGGTGCCGGCGTGTGGGTAGACCCATTTGTCTTCCGGGATACCCAGGCGTTTTGCCGCGGCGACGCTGGTGAGGATGAGCGCTGCGCCCATGTCGACACTGTTGTTGGAATTCATCAGCTTCGGGTAGGGGAAGCTGATGCCGCGGTTGCTCGGGCTGATGGTGCGGATCTCTTCGGCCGTTACGGGGTTGCGCAGCCAGGCGTGGGGGTTGCCTTCGGCCACCCGACTGAAGCCGGCCCAGAGTTCGGAGATGCGCTTCTGGTGCGCTTCGATGGCTTCACCGTTGTGAGCGCGCAGTGCCGTTTCGAAGATGGGGTACCACTGAATCGGCGCCATGATGCCGACCTTCTGCTCGAAGGGGTGGAACATGGGTTTGTCTTCGCCGATGAGCAGGTCCGGGGTGCCCGGAATGTCGCGCCACTCTGCGCGCATGCCGGCTTTGCGTGCTTTGGCCTTTGAATTGCCGCACTCGGCACCGGTAATGAGGATGATCTCGTGCTTACCGGCCTGAATGTCCAGGCACGACTGGTTGACCGTGGTCTGCACGAAGTTGCCGCCGTATGGGGTCAGCGCAGTTTCTGCATTGGGTGTGCCCACGGCCTCTGCGACGACGCTGGCGGGGTTTTCATAGGGCCAGACGCCGCGAATGACGCGTACGGAGGTGGCCCTGGTCAGCAGATCCGCTGCGCCGGCATCTTCTGCGGCTGCTTTCAGCGCGTCCACCATCAGGTCTACGGGTTCCTTGGCATCGGGTGTGTATTCGGACAGTCGTTGCGACAGCTGAGCGATGCCCACAAGCACCGGCGTGGTAGCTTCTGACATGGATTTTTCTCCCTTGTTTGAAAATGCTTTGGCGCAAGTATATCGGCAGGGTTACATTCGCGCTCCGATTGCGAAAGATTGATAAAAGGCGAGGGTGTGGTCCAGCATTCAGTGCAGCCATCTGTTCGGGAGCGGCGGTTCTTCTACGGCTACTATCTGGTGGCTGCCGCTTTCTTCGCCCAGTTCGTATCCATCGGCATTTTGAGCTATGTGCCTGGGCCCTTCATGGATCCCATGAGCGAAGCGCTTGGGTGGAGCCGTGCGGAGTTTTCCCTGGCGCGCTCGATTGCTCAGGTGGTGATGGCCTTCACGGGCTTCGTCATCGGCGGCACCATCGACCGGCTTGGCGGCAGGCGGCTGATGCTCATTGGCGCTGTGGTGCTCTCCGCTTCGCTGATGCTGCACAGCCGGGTTGAGACGCATCTGCAATGGCTGGTGCTGAATGGTCTGGCGACCACCATCGGCTGCGCGCTGGTGGGTAACCTCGTGGTAAACGTGACGCTGGCGAAGTGGTTCGTTGCGAAACGCGGTCAGGCGGTTGCGCTGGCCGCCATGGGTGTTTCGTTTGGCGGCATCCTCATTACCCCCTTTGCGACCTGGGCCATCGATACCCAGGGCTGGCGTGAGGCCTGGATCTGGTTGGGTATAGCGACGCTTGCGGTGACCTTGCCGGCAGCCCTGGCCATGCGCCGAGCGCCCGAAGATTACGGTCTGCTGCCTGATGGCGGCGGTTACGATGAGAATGCCGCCAATCGCGCCCGGCTCGACTATGAGCGGTCCATGACCCGCGAGCAGGCGGTGCGAACGTACTCTTTCTATGCGCTCACGCTCGCCTTCGGATTTTTCCAGATCAACATTGCCGTCATGCTGCTGCATGCGGTGCCCTTCGTGACCGACGCAGGCTTCAGCCGCACTGAGGCCGCTATGACGATGGTTGTCGCATCGGTGCCGGCGATGCTCTCAAAGCCTGTGTGGGGTTACGTGATAGATCGTTTGCCGCCGAAGCCGCTGGCGGCGGTGAGCGCCTCCACCACGGGGGCGGCGCTCGCGCTCATCATCCTGGCGGTGCAGAGCCGCGAAATTGCCTGGGTCTATGCAGCGTTTGTGGTGTTAGGTCTCGGCTGGGGCGGCATGATTCCGCTGCAGGAAGTCGTATGGGCGTCGTTTTTCGGTCGAAGGCATCTGGGGGCGGTACGCGGTGCTGCGCTACCGGTGGCGCTGCTGTTGAGCGCCGGAGCGCCTTTCATCGTTGCTGCGTGGTACGACAGCGTTGGTAGTTACGATGCGGCGCTCTGGGTGGTGGCGGCGCTCAACATACTCTCCGGGTTTCTGATTTACCGGGTGAGGCCGCCACTCCAGTAACGATGGTCAGGTAATGAGGGCGAACACGAAGAGCCCGGTCACACCGCCGATGATCGTGCTGCGGGTATAGGTCTGCTGGGTGATATGCATGTTCAGCGCCTCCTGAGGGTCTGTGCCCCGGCGGCTTTCCATGATCACCGGGATCTCGATGGCGTTGGCGAACACCGCAAAAGCCACTGCGGCTGAGACCAGAGCCACACGGTTGCTGCTGTCGAGCGGGATGAACAATGCCAGCAGAATCACCACCGACCA
>JAUIKX010000158.1 GCA_030430515.1 Gammaproteobacteria bacterium
CGCCTTCTTCTACCCACGCACCTGTACCGAAAAATACTTCTTTCACCACGCCACCCTCGGGTGCGGTGATCGTGTGCTCCATCTTCATGGCCTCGACGATTGCGATCACATCGCCAGCCTTTACCCGGTCGCCGACCGAAACGCGCATGTCGAGCACCTGCCCTGGCAGCGGCGACACAACACCACCGGCTGCCGCACCTGCCACGTCGAAGCGGTCGATATCCGCCAGCGCATCACGCACAGCCAACGTGGTGCCATCGATCGTGACGTGCACATCGATGCCGTCGATGAAGGTGTCCGCACTGATCTGCTGACCCGCAAGCCTCATGCGCACCTCAGACGCGCAGCTGCTGAGAATTTCGCAATCCTCATCGGGCAGCGAAACGGTATGCGTTTTCTTGTCATATCCCAGAAGCATGCGGATACGGGCCGGCAGGTTCATGGCGAAGCCATCCGCACCGCCCCAGAGAGCGTCGCTCCGATCAGCCGCCGCAAACGCGGCCACTGCGGCTACCAGATACGGCTTCTCGTCAACAGAGGTGAGCCGCTCATGCTCCGCGTCAGCGAAACCCGTTGTGTAGTCTCCGGCACGGAAACGATCACTGTCGAGCGCGTTGATGAGGTAACCGATATTGTGCTGCACACCGACGACCCGGCTGCACGCTAAAGCATCGCGCAACCGCGCGATCGCTTCTGCCCGCGTTGGCGCATGCGCAATCACCTTGGCGAGCATGGGGTCGTAGTGCATGGTGACTACGTCACCGGTGTGCACACCGGAGTCCACGCGCACATTGTCAGGAAACGAAACGTTTGCCAGACGGCCGGTAGAAGGCATGAAACGCTTTCGCGGATTCTCGGCATAGACCCGCGCCTCGAGCGCATGCCCGGTCAGCGTAAGGTCGTCCTGTTCGAATGGCAGGGGCTGACCTTCGGCGATACGAAGCTGCCAGGCGACGAGATCGAGCCCTGTGATCGCCTCTGTAACAGGATGCTCCACTTGCAGGCGCGTGTTCATTTCCATGAAGAAGAACTCACCACCTTCGGCGATGAATTCGACGGTACCCGCACCCACGTAGCCGATACTCCGAGCCGCAGCAACGGCGGCCGCGCCCAGGCGATTGCGAAGCTCTGCATCCACACCCGGGGCCGGCGCTTCCTCGATCACTTTCTGATGGCGCCGCTGCACTGAGCAGTCCCGCTCGAAAAGATGAAGCGTATTGCCCTGGGTATCGGCGAGAATCTGTACTTCGATGTGTTTTGGCGCGGTCAGATAACGCTCGAGCAGCACCCGATCGTCACCAAAAGCGCTGGCGGCCTCTCGACGTGCACCGGCGAGCGCCTCATCGAACAGCTGGCCGTTCTCCACCAGGCGCATGCCTTTGCCGCCGCCGCCCGCAGAAGCCTTAATGAGCAATGGATAGCCGATACGCTCAGCCTCAGCCTTCAACACATTGTCGGATTGATCGTCACCCTGGTAGCCCGGCACAACGGGTGTGCCCGCGGCGGCTACAGTGTTCTTCGCTTCGATCTTCGAACCCATGGCACGAATGGCTTCAGCCGAAGGACCCACGAAAGTGACATCCGCATCACTGAGCGCTTGCGCGAAATCAGCGTTCTCCGAGAGGAAACCGTAACCAGGATGAACAAGCTGAGCACCGCTTTCACGGATGACTTCCAGCAACCGCTTCTGGTCCAGATAGCTCTCGAGCGCCGGCGCGGGTCCCAGTAGGTAAGCCTCATCCGCCATCTGCACGTGGGCCGCATGGCGATCTGCCTCTGAGTAAACCGCCACGGTTCGATAACCCAGCGCCTTTGCCGAACGCTGAATGCGAACACTGATCTCACCTCTATTTGCAACTAACAGTTTTTTCAAAGCTACATCCTGAAGATACCGAAGGTGGATTGCGGCGTGTCCTGTTCACGGCACGCCGTCGCCAGCGCCATGCCGAGCACGCGACGGGTATCCACGGGATCGATCACGCCGTCGTCCCACAAGCGTGCACTTGCAAAGAAGGGGTGACCTTCATGATCGTACCGCTCACGGATCTCATCCATGAACGCGCCTTTTTCGTTCTCAGGCCAGCTCTGACCGTGACGCGCGAGACCATCCTCACGCACGGTGGCCAACACGTGAGCCGCCTGCTCGCCACCCATCACCGAAATTCTTGCGTTCGGCCACATCCACATCATGCGGGCATTGTAGGCACGGCCACACATGGCGTAGTTTCCAGCGCCAAACGATCCGCCGATGACCACGGTGAACTTAGGTACTCTGGCGCAGGCGACAGCCGTCACCATCTTCGCGCCGTCTTTGGCGATGCCCTGGTTTTCGTACTTCCGGCCCACCATGAAGCCCGTGATGTTCTGCAGAAACAGAAGCGGAATGCCACGCCGATCGGCCAGCTGGATGAAATGTGCACCTTTCACGGCAGATTCCGAAAAGAGGATGCCGTTGTTGGCCAGGATGGCCACCGGATAGCCGTTGATGCGGGCGAAGCCACACACCAGCGTGTCACCGTAATAGCGTTTGAACTCATGCATCTCCGAGCCATCGACCATGCGGGCGATGATTTCCCGCACATCCACCGGAGTGCGTGTGTCCCGCGGAATCACGCCGTAGAGCTCATCGGCATCGAACAGGGGTTTAACGGGTTCCGACACATCGACCGTTTGTCGGTATCTTGGCTTCGCAGAGGCGATGGCTTCGCGCGCCAACGCCAGCGCGTGGTGGTCGTCCTCAGCCAGGTAATCAGTAACGCCCGAGGTTCGACTGTGCACGTCACCGCCACCGAGGCTTTCTGCATCGACTTCCTCTCCGGTCGCCGCTTTGACGAGTGGCGGCCCTCCCAGAAAGATCGTGCCCTGATTGCGCACGATGATCGCCTGATCGCACATCGCCGGCACATAAGCACCACCTGCCGTACACGAGCCCATGACCACAGCAATCTGCGGAATACCGGCTGCAGACATGTTCGCCTGGTTGTAGAAAATACGGCCGAAATGCTCGCGATCCGGAAAAACACCCGCCTGCTCCGGCAGAAAAGCACCACCGGAATCCACAAGATAGATACAGGGCAGCTGGTTCTGCAGCGCGATCTCCTGAGCGCGCAGATGTTTCTTCACGGTGATGGGATAGTAGGTGCCACCTTTCACCGTGGCATCGTTCGCTACGATCATGCACTCAACACCGCTCACCCGACCGATACCGGCGATGATGCCGCCGGAAGGTATCCAGTCGTCGTAGAGCTCGAAACCTGCAAGCTGACCGATTTCGAGGAATGGCGAGCCGGTGTCGAGCAGCGTTTTCATCCGGTCTCTCGGCAGGAGTTTGCCGCGCTCAACATGCCGCGTGCGTGATTTCTCGTCGCCGCCAAGCGCAACCTGCTCGGCCAGCGACCTCAGGTCGTGAGCAAGCTTTCGGTTGTGCGCGTCGTTTGCGGCGAAGTTTTCGTTTCGCCGGTCGGCTTTGCTGCCAATGGTCGTCATATATTTCCCCGTCAACCGCGCGAGTTTCGCACCCGTTCCCGCAACCGTCCAGATGGATCAGCCCGCAGGCTGGGAGCTCCCCGAAAACAGCTCTTTCTGCACCCGGCGCAGGAACACGAGCCCGATGACCGCATTGAAAAGGATGAAGATATTGTGCTGCACCAGCCCAAACGCCGACATTTCCGCCGGATAGTCGGGAAACAGAATCACCCACATGGAAATCGCCACGGCACGGAATGGTCCGGGAACGGAAGCGCCAAAAAAGATCACCGGCAGTATGCCGAGCATCTGTGCGTAAGAGATATCCACGCCAAAAAGCGCCAGGGCTTCAGCGTAGACCACCACCGCCGCCAGTAGGGCCGGAGACCGCAGGAGCAGCACCACGACGTACTGCCAGAGCTGCGCCTCGCGCAGCGCCTGAAAGATATCTTTGTCGCGCAGCCGAAGTCCTGGCAACAGGTGTCCGCGCATGATGAGGTAGATCACGAGGAAAGCGGCCAGCACGGCGGCGCCGACCCAGGGTAGCGCCTCGAACACCGCTGGCAGACGCTCGGCTTGAAATGCATAGCCGATGTTTGCCCAGGTACACAGGTAAAGCAGCTCGCACAGCATGATGAAGAGCATGCTCGAACCGAGCTGCCAGCCAGGCACACCCTCGCGGCGGTTCAGATAGAGTGCCATGGCACCCTTTCCAACCTGCTCGTTGATGATGGAGATGATGTAGGTGCTCGCCCGCACCGGCAGGATATCGGTGTACGCAACCCTTGCGTTGAACCAGTTGATCACCCGCCAGACGATCAGCGAGTCGATGAGAAAGAAGAAAATCGAGTAGGGCACCATCAGTGCGAGCCAGACACCCCAGTTCACATCAGCAAACACGGACGCCAGATAGGCAGGCACCGTCATGCCCTGGGCGGCGGCCGGACCGCTCATACGCGTATAGAGAAACGCAAAACAGGCAATCGTAATCAACCAGGGCAACGCCCTTTTAGGCAGCGACGCTTTCTGGCGCCCGGGATTCTCAGGATTCCGGCTACCGGCTGTCTTACTACTGGAATTCATGGCGACCACCCCTGTGGATTGGTCGCCCAGTGTAACTGCTTAAATTGTGGCAGTAATCTCGCCTAGCTTCTTCGTCAGCTTCGGATTTTCCCGGTAGTCGATGGGAATGACCACAAGGCTCGGGCCCTTCTCTTCGAATGCCGCCTCGAGCGTATCCTTGAGCGCCGCGCTGTCATCGCACCAGTGGGCGCCCCACCCGAAAGACTTCGCCAACCCCATCCACTCCGGGTTATCGAACGCCAGGTCCGTGTGGCGACCGAACTCATTCTCCTGCTTCCAGGCGATCAGACCGTACTCTTTGTCTTCCCAGACGAGCATGACGAGATCGACCCCAAGTCGGCGCGCCGTTTCCATCTCCTGCATATTCATCAGAAAGCCCGCATCACCACTGATGCCGAGGATGCGCCGGTCCGGATGCACCAGCGCCGCCGCAATCGCGCCCGGCAGCGAGAAGCCCATGGAGCAGAAACCGTTGGGTATGAGGCAGGTATTGGGCTCGTGGCAATGGTAGTGACGCGCGATCCACATCTTGTGCGCGCCTACGTCGCTGAGCAGTATGTCTTCAGGACCGAGTACGGCGCGCGCATCCCAGAGCGCTTTCTGCGGGCGGATAGCACCTTTCTGATCGTCTTCGGCGTGCTCAGCCAGATCTTCAGACATCCCTTTTCGCGCTGCTGCCTGCGCCGAAAAATCGTAACTGACCGGGTTGGCGTCCAGGCGCTCGTTAAGCATCCACAGAAAATGTGCAAGGTCACCAACCACCTCGACCTCCGGATGATAGTGCTCATCGATTTCCGCAGGCAGGAAATCCGCATGCACGATCGCTTTGTTTTTCCCGGGGTTCCAGAGCCGCGGATGGTACTCGACCATGTCGAAGCCCAGCGTCACAACCAGGTCGGCATCGTCGATGACCAGGTTCATGCGGTCTTTGCTGCCGAGACCAACGGTGTACAGGCAGTAGTCTGCGTCCATATCCACGGCACCCTTGGCCATGAACGTGCTGATCACGCCGATGCCGGTCTTCTCGCACAGCAGACGAAGCTGTTTGCTGGCGCGTTTGCGGATACATCCGTTGCCCGCAATGATCACAGGATTTTTCGCTTTCTTGAGCGCATCGAAAGCAGCGTCGACAATTTTGTCGGCCGGCACGGCACGGCGAAATCGAACCGGGTTGAGCGGTTGCGCCCCGGTAGGATGCTTGGCAACGTCTTCCGGGAGCTCGATGTGGACCGCGCCGGGCTTCTCGGTGCGTGACAGTCTGACAGACTTCCGCACGATCTCCGGAATGGTGTCTGCGTGCAGAACCGTCTCAGCCCATTTGGTGACCGGCTCGAACATGCCGACCACATCCATGACCTGGTGCGATTCCTTGTGCAGCCTTGTCGTCGCCCCCTGGCCGGTGAGCACGAGCATTGGGGCACGGTCCATGTTGGCATCGGCGACACCGGTTATGAGGTTCGTCGCTCCTGGGCCGAGCGTTCCAAGACAGCCCGCGGGGTTCCCGGTGAGCCGACCGTAGATCTCCGCCATGAAAGCGGCACCCTGCTCATGCCTTGTGAGAACGAAACGGATGGCGTCGGATTTCTCCAGCGACATCATGAAATCCGCGTTTTCTTCTCCGGGCACTCCGAAGATGAATTCCACTCCCTCTTCTTCCAGACAGCGAACAAAGAGGTCCGACGCCTTCTGCAAGGCTGGTTCAGATGCGACCATGGCTCATCCTAAGCTTCTTTTGCGTTGTGCTTGGAGTCTAGCAGGCTGCCATAGTTCGGCTCAGGCAGCCAGAGGCACGTGCAGCGCGTCGGCAACCTGCGGGTGCCAGATTCGTCCGGCATGAACGTTGAGGCCGCGGGCAAAGCCTTCGTCTTCCGCAAATGCTTCCTGCCAGCCCTTCTCGGCCAGTACCGTTACGTAAGGCAACGTCACGTTGTTCAGCGCCATGGTAGAGGTACGCGCTACAGCGCCCGGCATGTTGGTGACACAGTAGTGCACCACACCTTCTTCCTTGTATATCGGAGCATCATGAGAGGTGGGACGGCTGGTTTCGAAACAGCCGCCCTGATCGATGGCAATGTCCACAAGAGCAGCACTATCCGGCATTCGGCGCAGTAGCTCACGGCTCACCAGCTTGGGTGCCGCCGCGCCGGGAACCAGCACCGCGCCAATCACCAGGTCGGACTGCAGAACCGCCAGCTCGAGGTTTTCCGTGCTTGCCATGAGTACTTTGGCTCGCCCTTCAAAGTGGTCGGCAAGCGCGCGCATACGGCTTACAGATTTTTCCAGGATGGTCACGTCCGCCTGCATACCCACCGCCATCGCAGCGGCATTGGATCCGGCAGCGCCTCCCCCAATAATGGTTACCCTGCCGGGCTGCACGCCAGGCACGCCACCAAGAAGCGTGCCCCTGCCTCCATTGGCGCGCTGGAGGCACCATGCGCCAACCTGGGTGGACATGCGCCCAGCGACTTCGCTCATGGGGGTGAGTAAAGGCAGGCCTCCTTGCTTGTCGACCACGGTTTCGTAGGCAATGGCAGTCACGCCGGATGCCATCAGCGCTTGCGCCTGTGGCAGGTCCGCAGCCAGGTGCAGGTAGGTAAACAACACCTGCCCTTCGCTGAGACGGGCGCACTCCTCGAGCTGCGGCTCTTTGACCTTGACCACGAGCTCAGCAGCGAAAGCCGCCTGCGCATCGACGATGACCGCGCCGGCCTGACGGTAATGCTCATCGGCAAAGCCGATACCTGCACCAGCGTCTGTCTCGACACTCACCTGATGCCCTCTGCTCACCAGCTCTTTGACTGACGAGGGCGACAAGCCCACCCGATATTCATGCACTTTGATCTCTTTGGGTACGCCAATATGCATCATTGGTCTCCAATACTGTCGTTAACGACAAGGTAGCCGCGTTTGAGCGGCATTTGATTGCATATATGGGGATAATCAGCTACATATTCGACAGAATATTGCGCAGACAAGATCGATTTCGAGGTATTCTTTCATGAACTTGAGCATCGACCGAACAGACCGCCGGATTCTGCAGGAGCTGCAGCGCGATGCCCGCCCGACAAACGCAGCTCTGGCCGAGAAGGTGAACCTGTCCGAGTCCGCCTGCCTGCGCAGGGTACGCCGCCTGGAGGAGCAGGGCTTGCTGACCGGCATCGTCGGGCTGGTGGATCAGACGCTTGCCGGTTACCCGGACAATGTTTTCGTATCGATTACACTCACCAGCCAGCAACAGGACGACCTCGCCGCATTCGAAGCCGCAATCTGGGAGCTCCCCGAGGTGATGGAGTGCTACCTCATGTCGGGCGACGCCGACTATCTGCTGCGGGTGATTGTCGCCGATGCGCGAGATTACGAACGCGTCCACTCCCAGCACCTCACGCGGCTGCCGGGAG
>JAUIKX010000159.1 GCA_030430515.1 Gammaproteobacteria bacterium
CGCGGCCAGCACGGCCTGCTCGGCGTGGAGCAGGCGACCGAGCCCCTGCACAGCCTCATCATCGACATGCTGGACGGCACCCCGGTGCTCAAGCTATCCGCCGGAGAGTACGTGGCTGCATTCTTCAACCAGTCGCGCGAAGAAGTGACCGGGAAAGCCCAGCGCATTCTCGATGCCGCGAGCGAGCTTTCCGTGGAAGTGGAAGAACGCACCGTTCACATTACGATGACCGCGTCGGGCGCACCCATCATCGCCGACGTCGAACACGCGCTGGACGCGGCCTATCAGCTGCATCATGAAAAAGCGGCCGAAGGCATCAGGAACACCGTCATTCTGGAAGCAGAAACCAGCGATGACGATGCGCCGGAACTCGACGAGGCCGGACGCATTCTGGCGACCATCAACGAGGCCATCGAGCATCAGTCGTTCAAGCTTCTGTTTCAGCCGATCATCAGCCTGCGCGGCGATGCGGATGAGCACTACGAGGTGTTTCTGCGCATGATCGACTCCGACTCGGTGGAGTACGCACCCAACAACTTCCTGCAGACTGCGATCGAACACAACGTCGCAGCGAAGATCGACCGCTGGGTCATCCTGCAGGCCATCAAGGCGCTCTGCGTGCACCGGTCGAAAGGACATAACACGCGGCTCACCATCAACGTCACGAGCAACAGCGTTGCCGATGGAGAGTTCATCAAGTGGCTGGCTGTCGCCATCAAAGCGGCACGATTGCCTTCAGATGCGGTGATCTTCCAGATTACTGAACAGGATGCGAACACTTACGTGCGCCAGACTCGGGAGTTCGTCGAGGGTTTGCGTGAGATGCATTGCCAGTCGTCCATTGGCCGTTTCGGCCTGATCGACCGGCCATTCGATCTGCTGAGCCAGATTCCGGCCGACATGGTGAAGATCGATGGCTCGCACGTGGCCTCGCTGCAGAAGGAAGACGACACCATCACGCCGCTGCTCAAAGAGCTGCAGGATCTCGGCAAGTTCACCATCGTGCCGATGGTGGAGAGCGCCGCACAGCTGGCGGGCCTGTGGCAGGCTGGAGCCAACTACGTGCAGGGACACTACCTGCAGGAACCTGCCCGCGAAATGGCCTACGACTTCAGTACTGACGACGACGATTGATTGCTCCAAACCCTGGCGGAATCAGTACCCTGCCAGGTCGTAGTCGCTGAAACCCATCAGATAGAGCACGGCGTCCAGGCCGAAGTTGGAAATGGCGTGGCCTGCCGACTCCCGCACGATGGGTTTGGCGTGGTAGGCAACCCCAAGGCCGGCTGTGCTCAACATCGGCAGGTCGTTAGCGCCGTCGCCGATGGCAATCGTCTGCTGTATGGCGATACGTTCTAGGGTGGCAATTTCCTGTAGCCTACGGGCCTTGGTCGCCGCATCGACGATCTCACCTTTCACTTCGCCGGTGATCCTACCGTCTTTCAGCACCAGATCATTGGCGAACACATAGTCTATGCCGAGGCGCTCTTTGAGACGCTCCCCCACGTACTGGAAACCACCGGATATCACTGCGGTCTTGTAGCCGAAATGCCGCAATACAGAAAACAGGCGCTCTGCGCCCGGGTTGAGCTCAACCGTGTTAGCGACCTGTTCGAACGCATCCGCCGGCAACCCCTCGAGCAGCGCGACCCGCTCCCGAAAGCTCTCCTTGAAGTCGATCTCACCGCGCATGGCCCGCTCGGTAACCTGTGCAACAGGCTCACCAACGCCATGAATCTTTGCCAGCTCGTCGATGACTTCGGCGTTTATGAGCGTGGAGTCCATATCGAAGGCCACCAGGCGGCGGTTGCGCCGGTAGACGTTGTCTTCCTGCATGCTGAAATCGAAATCTTCCCGACGCGCTGCACGCAGAAGATCTGACTGCACGGCCGACACATCGTCGACATCACCGCGCACCCGGATCTCCACGAAACTGGAGCGGTTCTCATCCACCCGCGACAACGGCACGCGATCGGACAGCCGCCGGACCGTATCGATGTTCAGACCATGAGCATGGGTAATGCGGCTGACCGCTGCCAGCGCGTTTGCCAGATGGCCGACGCTGAGGAGCGTGAGAATGAAACGGGGCTTACCGGTGCTGGCAACCCACTCAGCATAACGGGACTCTGCAACCTCCGAGACGAGGATATCGGAGCCCACCTCAGCCGCGATGCCGGCAATGGCCTCGCGCAACGGCGCCACGCTTTCCACGGGAGCCTGTACGAGGTAGCCCAGCGCGAGCTGATCGTGAACGATCGCCTGGCCGACATCCAGGAGCGCGACTTGATATTCGCACAACGTCGATGTCACCATGGCCATCAGCCCCGGCTTATCGCCGCCGGCGACCTTTACCAACAGAATAGGGCTCGCCACAATACTTCTCAAAGTCCCCTCGGAGTAAAACGGGCGTTGACGCTAACCTCTCCCCTTCACCTCGTCAAACGGCACAGCAAAGCCGTTGCTCTGGCGCTCGGCATCGCTCTGGCGGTAACTGGCGGGCTTGCGTTCATCTGGCACGACCACATCGCTGACGATGCCCGTGCAGAGTCCTACGGCATCAACCTGGCATCGACGCTCGCCGCTCAGGGGATGGAAGCGATCATCCAACCGGACACGCTGCACCTTTCCGTGCTGGTCAACCGCATGGTCGCGCTCCCGGCGGTAAGCGATGCCCGGTACCTGGACGCAAACAACAACATGCTCGTTGGCAACCTTCAGGCAGCTGACCCCGATCAGCCAACGTTTTCAGCCCCAATACGGATCGGCGGCGCCATATCAGGCTACGCAGAAGTGTCACTTGTGGAAGGCGCTTTCCGTCCCGAGCCGACGGCCCAGCAGATCGTGGCCACCATTCTGCTGGTGCTGTGCATGCCAGTGCTCACCATGATGATCGGCGAATGGCCCGTTCGGCGCAGTCGCCCCGTACCCGTGGTGGAGTTTCCCGAAGATCTGCAACCGGCCGGTCCCACCTGGCTGGTGGTCGTCAATCTGTACAACCAGCTCTCCTACCCCAGCGAGCAGCGCAGGGAGATCCTGAACGCCACCAGAGACTCAGCACAACAGGTTGCGCAGTTCTATCAGGGAGAAGCCCGGTCCGTAACAGGAACCGGCGTGGCGATCGAATTTCACGATATCGACGATGCCGCGTTCAAAGCCGTCTGTGCGAGTTTCGTACTGCTCAAGGTGCTGGCCCAGAATCATCCCGACGGACAGTACCGGATCGCTCTGCACCGCCTGGAAGACGCCTCGAACCGCTCAGAAACCATCGCCGATCTTGCGCTGCTGGCAGCGCTCACCAAGGAGGGCGCCATCAGCGTAACGGCGCCGTTCCATCATTCGCTGCAGCGGCCGGAGCGCCTGACAGCCGAGCTTTTCGAACATACGATGCTCGACGACGTGACCACCATCGGCGAAACCGCCTGGCTGATCACAGACCTCGATGCAAAGCACAATGCGCTGCTGCAGCAACAGGCAGACGCGGTGGTCGGTTACTCCACGCCGAGGGCGTCTACCCTCTGAAAGCCGCGGGGCAGTTTGCGCCCTCTGCGAGCGCGTTCGCCTACATATGACTCGAGGTCCTTGCGCTTCATGCGCAGATGTCGCTGCCCGGCGTAAACCAGAAGATCATGGCCACTGCCGACAACCTGCACACCGAGCACCGTTTCTTCGCCCGACTTGAACGCCGCCGCCGGCACGTTGATCAGCTTGTTGCCCTTACCCCTGGAGAGTTCAGGCAATTCGCCAAGTGCAAACGCAAGCAGGCGACCCTGAGTCGTCACAGCGCACACCAGCACATCCTCTTCGCTCTCCGGCAACGTCACCAGCGGCAAGGCCACCCCTCCCTTCGGTACGCTGAGAAACGCCTTGCCGGAGCGGTTTTTGGTGACCATGTCTTCGAGCTTGCCGACAAAACCGTAGCCGGCGTTGGAGGCAACGAGAACCCGTTGGGCGCGTTCACCCAGCGAGACGCCAACGAAGCGTGCACCTTCAGGTGGCTTCAACCGGCCGGTCAGAGGTTCGCCCTGCCCCCGCGCCGAAGGCAGTGAATGCGCCGGCAGGTTATAGGCTCGCCCGGTGCTGTCGAGGAAAACCAGCACATCGCTGGTCCGCCCCCGCGAGGCGAAGGCAAAACCGTCGCCGCTGCGATAGTTCAGGTCCTCCGGCTTCATCTCGTGACCCTTGGCCGCCCGCACCCATCCCTTCTCAGAGAGCACCACGGTGATCGGGTCGTTGGTCAGCAGATCTTCCTCGCTGAAGCCTTTGGCCTCGTCGAGCTTCTCGTTCATCGGTGCGCGACGCTCGTCACCGTACTCATCGGCGATGGCAAGCAGCTCCTTCTTGATGAGCGTCTTCAAACGCGCCTTGGAGTTGAGTATCTTTTCGATGTCGGCCTTTTCGGCACTCAGCTCATCGCGTTCGCCGCGCAGCTTCATCTCTTCGAGCTTGGCGAGTTGACGCAGGCGCAGATCGAGGATGGCGTTCGCCTGGCGCTCGGTCAGATTGAACGCGGCCATGAGCGCTTCGCGGGGTTTGTCTTCCTCGCGGATGATGCGGATCACTTCGTCGAGGTTGAGGTAAGCGATCAGCAGACCTTCGAGCACATGAAGTCGGTCGTTGATCTTGTCGAGACGGAACTGCAAACGCCTCGTGACGACATCCTGCCGATAGCGCAGCCACTCAGTCAGGATGCCGGTGAGCGACATGGTGCGCGGACGCTGGTCCAGACCGATGATGTTCAGGTTGACCCGATGGTTGCGTTCGAGATCCGTGGTGGCGAAGAGATGGCTCATCAGCCGATCGATGTCTACGCGGTTTGAACGCGGCACCAGTACGAGTCGTGTCGGATTTTCATGATCCGACTCATCGCGCAGGTCCGAAAGCATGGGCAGCTTTTTCTGCTGCATTTGCTGCGCGATCTGCTCGAGCACCTTTGCGGGGGAAGACTGATAGGGCAGAGCGGTGATGACGATCTCACCGTTCTCCTTCTCGTACCGGGCCCGGGTCTTGATGGATCCGCGGCCGCTTTCGTAGATCTCCCGTATCTCGCTCGACGGCGTGATGATCGTCGCCTCGCTCGGGAAGTCCGGACCTTTGATGTGCGTCATCAGATCGGCGACATCCGCTTTGGGACGATCCAGCAGATGCACGCAGGCGCTGATCACTTCGTTGATGTTGTGCGGCGGAATGTCGGTCGCCATTCCAACCGCAATACCGCTGGACCCGTTGAGCAGCACGAACGGTACCTGCGCGGGCAGAAGCTTCGGCTCGTTGAGCGAGGCGTCGAAATTCGGCACTTCGTCCACGGTGCCCTGACGAGCCTCTCCCAGCAGCAGCTCCGCATACTTCGAAAGCCGCGCTTCCGTGTAGCGCATGGCCGCGAAGCTCTTCGGATCGTCCGGGGACCCCCAGTTGCCCTGCCCATCCACCAGCGGATAGCGGAACGAAAAGCTCTGCGCCATCAGCACCATGGCCTCGTAACAGGCCGAGTCACCGTGGGGGTGAAACTTACCCAGCACGTCGCCCACCGTGCGGGTGGACTTCATGTACTTGGCATTGTTGTTGAGCCCCAGCTCGCCCATCGCAAAGATGATGCGCCGCTGCACGGGTTTGAGCCCGTCGGCAACATGCGGTAGCGCGCGATCGTTGATCACGTACATCGAGTAGTCCAGGTATGCCCGCTCGGTATAGTTACGCAGCGGTATGGACTCGTAGTCCTGTATTTCGTTATCCATGTGTCGTCTTGTCAGTTCAGTCGATGGTGGCCTGATCGCCTTTCGCTTCCAGCCAGGCACGACGGTCTGCCGAGCGTTTCTTGGCGAGCAGCATGTCCATCACCTCGTCGTTCTTACGGTCACCTTCCAGCGTCAGACGTACCAGTCGGCGGGTATCGGGGTCCATCGTGGTCTCACGCAGCTGCAGCGGGTTCATCTCGCCAAGGCCCTTGAAGCGTTGCACTACCACTTTGCCCTGTTTCTTCTCGGCGGCGATGCGATCGAGCACTCCCTCCTTCTCTGATTCATCGAGCGCGTAGAACACTTCCTTGCCGACATCGATGCGGAACAGAGGCGGCATGGCGATAAAAACGTGCCCTGCCTGCACCAGCGGCCTGAAGTGTTTGACGAAGAGCGCACACAGGAGCGTGGCGATGTGCGCGCCGTCCGAGTCGGCATCCGCAAGAATACAGATCTTGTCGTAGCGCAATCCATCCAGGTTCTCGGACCCAGGGTCAACTCCGACAGCGATGGAAATATCGTGTACTTCCTGGGACGCCAGAACCTGCTCCGACGACACTTCCCAGGTATTCAGGATCTTACCTCGTAGCGGCATGATCGCCTGAAACTCCCGGTCGCGCGCTTGTTTGGCGCTACCGCCGGCTGAGTCGCCTTCCACCAGAAACAGCTCTGCCCGCGACGCGTCCTGACCGGCACAGTCGGCAAGCTTGCCGGGCAGGGCGGGGCCTGCCGTGACTTTCTTGCGCGCAACTTTCTTCGCCGCCTGCACCCGACGCTGAGCATTGGAGATGGCAATCTCAGCGATCCGCTCTCCTTCCTGAGGGTGTTCGTTCAGCCACAGGCTGAAGGCATCTTTGGCGACGCCGCCGACAAATACCGCCGACTGGCGGGAAGAGAGTTTTTCTTTGGTCTGCCCGGCAAACTGCGGGTCAGCCATTTTCGCCGACAGCACGTAAGCGCACTGCGCCCACAGATCGTCCCCTGTCAGCTTCACGCCCCGGGGTAGAAGATCGCGGAACTCGCAGAATTCCTTGAGCGCCTCGTTGAGCCCGGAACGCAGCCCGTTGACGTGCGTACCGCCCTGCGCTGTGGGAATCAGATTGACGTAGGACTCGGTCACCAGCTCGCCTTCCGTCACCCATGTGAGCGCCCAGTCCACCGCCTCGGCGTTACCGGACGAGCTGTGCATGAACAGCTCCGACGGCACGCATTCCTGCCCTTCGAGCGCGCCGGTCAGATAACCCTTGAGGCCGTCCTCGAAGCACCACTCGACATCTTCCTCTTCCTTGCCTTCAACAGACAGAGCAATGCGCAGCCCGGAGCAGAGTACCGCCTTGGCCCGCAGCAGATGCTTCAACCGAGCGACGGCGATGTTGGGGCTGTCGAAATAAGACGCGTCAGGTTTGAACCAGACCCGCGTGCCGGTATTGCGCTTGCCGACGGTATCCACGACTTCGAGCTTACTTTTGGGCTCACCTGCTTTGTAGGTCTGACGGTGCACCTTACCGTCCCGCTTCACTTCCACCTCGAGGGTTTCTGATAGCGCGTTGACCACCGATACACCAACACCGTGCAGGCCGCCGGAAAAGTTGTAGTTGTTGTTGTCGAACTTACCGCCGGAGTGCAGGCGGGTCAGGATGAGTTCCACGCCCGGTACTTTGTGCTCGGGATGGATGTCCACGGGCATACCACGCCCGTCGTCCACCACTTCTACCGCGCCGTCTTTGAATAGCCGCACTTCGATGTTGTGCGCGAAGCCCGCCAGCGCCTCGTCGACACTGTTGTCCACCACCTCCTGCACGAGATGGTTGGGACGGGTGGTATCGGTATACATGCCCGGGCGCCGACGTACGGGCTCCAAGCCGGAAAGGACCTGCAGCGACTCTGCAGAGTAATTGGCTTCAGCCATGGATGAAGAGAAACCCCTGTGTTAATCCGTTTTTGTTTGTCCGGGAAGAACCGGATTCAAGGTCAGTCCGCTTACGCGGCCAACGCTGGAAACCACCCGGCCGTCTTCGTGAAGCTCGAGCCGCCGCCATCCGGGAGGCAGGCTGTTGAGCGTCGGCTTCGAGGTGCCGGGTTCGAACTGAAAGCAGGTGGAAGGCGCGCCGAAGAACCACGTGTT
>JAUIKX010000160.1 GCA_030430515.1 Gammaproteobacteria bacterium
GCCTTCCCGGTCGAACGCCACCAGTGGTGTCAGCACGACGTCCAGGCTCATGAGCGGTATGTGCCTGGCACAGGGAGGTGGCACTGGAATGCCGTAGAGGCCTGCTACCAGGGGAATATCCGGGTGATGCTCATAGAAGTCCAGGCGTCGGCTGAGAGGATCGATTACCGGTAGAGCGATGCGCTTGCCGATTCGATGCAGGCGACACAGGGTTTCGGATAAGTCGATCTCCCCATCTGCAGATATGTAGCCGGCGATGGTGTGCGCATGCAGGGGGATCCGGGACGTGAAGATGTGTTTTGCCAGCTGCAGCGCATGAACCATCTGCTCGCTGCGGGACAGGCCCCGTCGTGCGCGGCGGATCTCACGCCTGAGTTCGGTGTGGTTCTGGGATTGGCGCTGGCTCATGGAGGAAAGTATGTCGCCCGGAGTTGCCGCTGCATAGGCGACCCTGAACCGTAAATGGTTCAGGGCGGAGACCTGTGCAAGCTCTAAGGCGACCCAAGGTGATCAAGAGATCACTCGTTGGGTATGCACACCGAACTCGACGCCAGAATCCCCTAACGTTTTTCTAACGGCTCAAGGACTACCTCGGCTGGCGAACAACCCAGGCGACAAATGCAGTATATCTGAAATGTAGAGCCTGTCGTGTGCTCCCTTGGCGCATTGTGAAGTGCGCCATGGGACTTTCTGGTTTCTTCAGGAATCTCAGCGTCGCCTGATAACAGCGAATCGCGAGATGGGAGCCGAGGTCTCCGCTTTGTCCGACGCTCGGGGCGCTTCAGCCGAGCAATGGGTTGTCTCAAAGCCCTGGAGCCCTTCTCAAAGCAGCGTCTCCTCGTCGAAGGGCACGGTGTTGCGCCGCTTGCGCGCCCACCAGGCGCTCACCGCCGTCCCCAGATGGCGGATCATTGAGAGTGTGTAAATGCCTTTGAAAATAGCCAGACGGCGCCGGATGAATGCATGTTCATCGCCATCTCCAGCCAGCATCGAAACCACCGCCTGCTCCACCTGCCAATCGTTGCGGGGGGCTTCGAACAGACCCCGCATGACTGGAGAGGTAAACCGGTAGATGAACCAGGTGAAGCTCGTGAGTTTAGCCGCTACCCGTCGTTCGTACGCTTTGCGTTCACGCCGGTATTGCGGCAGGTTTTCGTCGAGCCACGCTTCGATCATGGGCACCGATCTTTCGGCGGAATTCATCGCCAGATATACGCCGCTGGAAAAGACCGGGTCGACAAACGCGTATGCATCGCCGATGAGCGCGTATCCATCCCCTACCATCGTGCTGGAGGAGTAGGAGTAATTGCCGGTTACGTGGGTCGGCGCGACAGCCTGGGCATTCCGGAGACGCTCGCGGGCATCCGGAATCGACCGCAGCGTATCCATGAGAAACGTTTCAGGACTGCTTCGTCGATGCTTCAGATAATCCGGACGACACACCGCGCCAACGCTCATCACCCCATTTCGAAGCGGTATCATCCAGGCCCAGCCGTGTTCGAACCAGTAGACACTGATATTGCCCGCATCTTCGCCCTCGCGTACCGCGACGTTTTCGAAATGGCTGAATATTGCAGCGCTGGCGTGTCGTCGGTTGCGCTGGTGCCAGCCGTTTTTCCTGGCGAGGAACACATCCCGACCGCTCGCGTCGAGAACATAGCGGCCCATGATGGTCTCAGAGGCCCCCGACTTGCGCTGAATGGTGACTCGGTGAAGGGTGCCACCGCTCTGTGCGGCGACATCCACTACTTCACAACCTTCCTCCAGCCGAGCGCCCGCAGCCTGGCAGTTGCGCGCCAGAATCTCATCGAGCTCCGAGCGTCGCACCTGATAGGCGTGTGGCGGCGTGTCGCCGAGCGCCCGCGAAAATGGAAACACCTGCCGCTTACCGCTGACCGTAATGAACTCCGCGGCAGGCTTGTACACGCCAATCTGACGCACATCTTCGAGCACTCCGAGACGTTCGAAGATCGAGAGGTTATTGGGAAGCAGCGATTCGCCGATATGAAAACGGGGATGCACGCTTTTGTCGAAAATACGTACGTCCCGACCACGTCGCGCAAGCAGACTTGCGGCTGTGGTTCCCGCGGGGCCCGCTCCGATGACGATGACATCGGCCGTCGATTCTGCCACGTATCTGTCTTATCCACTGGAAACAAAGGCGTTATGCTACCCGCCCTCATGAACTCTACCAATATCCATCTTCCCGGGTCCGCCGAGGCTCCGGCACCGCTGGCGACGTTCGACTTCAGCCGTCGCGGCACCCTGCATGGCATGGCGCATCTGGGCGGTGCAAAAGAGGAGATCTGGTTCGCGCCCGGGCCCGCTGAGGCGGTTACCCTGGCACCATTCGAGGGCGCGCAGACGCCAGACTACCTGTTTCTCGCCACAAGCGAGCCATGCAGCGATGGCGGCACCTTGCGCAAACTGAGCAAAGTCCTATACCAGGCGCTTCTCGGCCACGCCATGACGCATGGCTACACGCAACCGGTGCGGTTCTGGAACAATATTCCCGACATCAATCGTGGCGCGGGAGATCAGGAGCACTACCGGCAGTTCTGCTGGGGGCGCGCCGAAGCATTCGACGGCTGGCCGGGTCCCATGCCCGCTGCAAGCGGCACCGGCAGCCAGGACGGCTTGCTCTACATCGCCATGCTGGCTGCCAGCCCGAGGATACAGGTCCGGCATCATGAAAATCCCCGGCAGGTCAGCGCGTTCAAGTATCCGAAAGAATATGGCCCACGATCACCAAGTTTTGCCCGTGCCACGCATCTGAGTAGCGGCAATCAGGAACTCTATCTGCTTTCCGGAACCGCGAGCATCGTCGAACACAGAACCCTTCACGAGGGCCGTCTGGATGCACAGCTCAGAGAAACCCGAAAAAACATCCGAGCCCTGAGGGACATCTATCCGCAGCTGGTACCCGGCGGTATGCGCTGTTATCTGCGGTATCCAGCGCAACTGGCAGATTGCCAGGCAGGTCTGCACGCCTATTTCGAAGACATGCCGGATATGGTCCTGCTGCAGAGCGACCTGTGCAGAACAGATCTTCTGGTGGAGATCGAGGGTGTTTGCGAGAGGCCGCTCTATTAGGGCTTCCATTTGAAATGCCGCCGGGGTTTAACGACAATCGCGCCCAACTTCCTATTGCTGGACACCGATGGCACAGACTCCGGAACAGGCCCGCATGGCCGCGCTGATCGTGGAAATACTCAACCTGGAAGATGTGGAGCCAGCCAGCATCGATCCGCACGCCATATTGTTCGAAGACGAAGGGCTCGCTCTGGACTCCATCGATGCGCTCGAAATCGCCGTCGCCATCGCTGAAGAGTACAACGTGCATATCTCCGCAGAGGACGAGCAGACCAAGGAAATCTTCGCGACGCTGGCCAATCTCACGGCGCACGTTGCGCAAGAGACATCAGCCTGACACAGGCGCCCGTCAGTTGCCGGCAGGACGACCAGCCTTTCGCTCGGGTGGCTGGACATGCCATTTCCGTCGCGCAGTTCCATGCCGACATCGAAGCCGTGGCAGACGCTCTCCCCCCGGGAGACGCCATCGTAAATCTATGCGCGGAACGTTACCGCTTCACCGTCACGTTCTTTGCCGCATGCCTCCGTGGACAGTGCAATCTGCTGCCCAGCCAGCGCACACCCGCAGCGATCGCCTCCGCTCGAAGACACTTCGAGCACGTCTCCGTGGTCAGCGACGAGAATGCGAGCGAGACTGAGCACCGCATAGCGCTGAACCCTGGAAGTAACGGCGAGCGCGTCACACCGGAACTGGCACTCGACCAGGTGGTGGCAATGGCGTTTACCTCTGGAAGTACGGGCGAGCCCCAGGCGCATCCGAAAACCTGGCGCATGTTCAGCACCTGGCGACACACGCATCTGGCGCATTTTCCGGGGGGGCACATGACCCCGCGACTGCTGATCTCTACCGTACCTTCCTGGCACATGTATGGGTTGGAGTGGGCGCTTCTGGCTCCGACCGTCGCAGCGTTCACGATCCATTGCGGCCCCGACTTTTTCCCTGACGACATCTGTAGTGCCGTCGAAGCGGCCGATACTGAAGCCGTGCTCGTCAGCACGCCGGTACACTTACGCGCACTGCTGAAAAGCCGGCGCAAACCACCGACGATCAGCGTTGTCATGTCGGCCACCGCACCCATTGAGGCGACGCTGGTCGCCGGCATCGAGGAGACGTTCAACGCAGATCTCTTCGAAATCTATGGTTGCAGCGAGATCGGTTCCATTGCCAGCCGTCACCCGCGGCACACAGACCTCTGGCGGTTTTTTCCCTGTTTCACGCTCGACCAGCGCGGCGAAGAAACCTGGATTTCGGCGCAGGAGATGCCCGAGGCGGTTTGCCTCGCCGACCGATTCGAGCCGCAGGCTGACCACCGCCACCGACTCATTGGCAGATCGACGGAGCTCGTGAAGATCGCAGGCAAGCGCGAGTCGATTTCCCACCTCAACAGCGTTCTGCTGTCGCTTCCGGGCGTGGAGGATGGTGTGTTCTACGATCCGACCAGGCTTGGCTTCGCCGACACGGGGCGCCTGGGTGCGCTGGTCGTGGCTCCCGGTCGTGAGCCGCAGGACATCCGCAACGCGCTCGCCGCACAGATCGACAACGCTTTTCTGCCTCGGCCGCTGCGAATGGTGGAGGCTCTGCCGCGGGAGCGCACCAGCAAGCTCACGCGCACCAGCCTGCGTCGTTTTCTCGAGGCCTTCAATGACTGAGCAGGGTGGGCATTGGCAGGGCCGACCCGAAGCGGGCAGCAGCGGCGGCATCCGGTTTCTGATGTGGGTTGCCAGCCATATGGGGCGCGGTGTTCTTTTTTTCATCCTGAAGCCGGTTGCACTCTATTTTCTGCTCGTGAGATCCGTCGAGCGGCGCGCTTCGGCAAGTTACCTCGCCCGCGTGTTGGGCCGCGCGCCATCTGTTGGTGAGCAGTACCGTCACTTCCTGCGCTTCGCACAGGTCACCGCAGATCGATTCTTCTTTCTTGCCCGACGTGACGATGAAATTCCCGTACGTTTCGTACTTGGCGAGGGCTTCGAGGAAGTCCTGCGCAAAGGCAAGCCCGGCGTGTTTCTCGCTGCACACTTCGGCTCGTTCGAGGCCGCGCGGGTGAAAGGACCGCTGCACGGTGGCATTCGACTGCGCATCGTGCTCGACAAGGGGATCAACGAACGGTTCGTCTCCCTGATGCAGGAGGTGGACCCTGAAGCCTGGCAATTGGTCATCGATTCAAACCAGGGCGCTGTTGCTCTGGGTCTGGAGATTGCCGAGGCCTTCCGGCAGGGCGATTGGGTGGGCTTCCTGGCAGACCGGTACCGAACGGGAGACCGCGTGCAGCAGAAGCAGTTTCTGAATGCACCAGCGAACTTTCCGATCGGACCGTTCATCATCGCCAATACGTTCAAGGCGCCGATCATCGGCGCGTTCTGCCGGCTCACCGAAACAGGCTACGAAGTGCATTGTGAAGTGCTGGCAGAAGAGGTGCGCCTGTCGAGAAAGAACCGTGAGGAAGAGATCGGCGCGCTGCTGGGTCGCTACGTCGCGCGGCTCGAGCACCACGTAAAGGCCGCACCATTCGGCTGGTTCAACTTTTTCGATTTCTGGGACGCCCGTCATGCGGATGATCGCTAGCCTGCTGCTCGCGATCGCGGCGGGCTCCGCCACGGGAAGCGATGTCCTCTCGAAGCTGACTTTTCCAATCGGCGAGCACGTTGCTTACGTCGAACGCCAGGCCAACACAATGCTGAAAGCGCCGACCGCTCAGGAAGGCACTCTATGGATCGAACCCAATGGTGACATGGTCATGTCGGTTGAGCAGCCGTTCACGGAAATCAGACGTCTGAACGGCACGCATGTTTCGGTGGAGCGCTTCAAAGACGATCGTTCACGAACGCGAAGAGCGAAGCTGCGCGCAAACAAGCCGTCACATCTGGTTCTGCTGGCGATTACGGCGCTGCTGTCCGGCAACACCCCCTGGCTTTTCAGGCACTTCGAAGCCAGGGAAGAAATTTCCACGATGGGTTGGACGGTCGATCTTATTCCGCTCGACGCTGGTGTCCGAAAGAAGCTCGAGTATATCCGACTGTCAGGACTTGAGACGCAGCTTCACAGGCTTCATGCCCACCGCGGAGAAGGTCGTTGGACGGAACTGACCATAAGGCCTTGACCGCATTTCCCGCAGGTGGGCGTGTGGCCGCGCTATTCGTTTTCGCTGCTGCATGCGCGGCGATGGCGTTCAGCTTCCTGCACGTCAGTTACAATCTGAAAGACTTTCTGCCACGGCCCATCGGACAAGCAGAAAGCTACCTTGTTAACACTCTTGGAGAAGACCCGGGCGCACAATTGCTGTTTGCCGTGCTGCCGCAAGCGGCCGATGTCGAGGGCGCAATCGGTAGGCTCGGTAAGATCTCGCAGATCCGCCTGATTGGTTCCGAGGGCGCCTTCGAGCTGGCGGACCTACCTGAGCCGCTCTGGCGGAACAGGCTGCTGCTCTGCGACCCGCCGGGCGGCGAAGCAGCCTGGACACCCATCCTTTCTGACCGTGCAAAAGATATCGCCTCTTGGCCGGACGACGACGTGCTCGCGCTGATCGCCGCGGATCCTCAGCTCTGCATGCTGACTGTGCTGGAGCAACTGGCACTCACCGGCGCCATGCCTCCCCATATGATTGCTATGCAGATCGACGCAAGCGCCTTCGATCCGGGCAAGCTGGCGCAGATCATCGATGACGTGCGGGCCGTGCTGCCGGAAGCCAGCGAGCTGTTCGGGAGCGGCGCATACGCCGTTGATCTGCAGAGAACGGTGCGCTTCGAGGCAACGCTGTTTTCGAGCATCGCAGGTGTGGGTCTCGCACTCATCGTGTTCTGGCGGTTCCGCTCGCTCGTCGTGCTGCTGGCGGTCGCGGCGCCACTGCTCGCTGGCGGCGCGGCAGGTCTCGCTGCCACAGCCGTTGCCTTCACGCAGGTGCACGGCATCACCCTGGCGTTTGGCTTCACCCTGCTTGGTATCGCCATCGACTACCCGTTGCACCTGTTCAGCCATCGACCCACGGCCAGCATCTGGCCAACCTTGCGGCTCGGCGTGGCGAGCACGCTTGCGGCGTACGCTGCGTTCCTTTTCAGCGGCACTGACGCCATCGCCCAACTTGGTGTTTTCACTACCGTTGGGCTCCTTGTGGCAGCCCTCGCAACCCGTTTTCTGGATACAGCAACACAACGGGTCGAGACAGATGCGGCGGAATCGCCCAGTCTCCGACACTGGCCCTGGGCACTGCTGCTGGCCTGCACTGCGCCCGCATGGCTGCTCGCGCCTCCGCCGAGCGATGATTTGAGCCGCCTTACGCCACTGCCAGCCGAAGTGCTCGAACGAGATGCAGCGCTCAGGCGGGAGATGCACACGCCCGACCTGCGCTACGTCATCATTCACCAGGGTAATGATCTCCAGGGTGTGCTCGAGGCGACGGAACGCAGCGCGCAGGTTCTGGACGCTCTGACCGCCAGCGGGGTGATCAGCGGTTACCAGGCAGTTACGCAGCTGCTGCCGAGCGCAGGCCGGCAGAACCGACGCAGACAGGATCTGAGCCTCGACGCTTTCGAACGTGCGCTGACGCATCAGCCATTCAGCCGCCAGGCGTTCGAGCCTTACGCGCAAGCGCTGCGGCGCGAACTGCAGCGCGCAGACAATCTGACACCATCGAGCTACGCCGATAGCCCGCTCGCGCCGCTGATCGACCGCCTGCTGTGGAAAGACGGCTCAAGCTGGACGAGCACCATACTGTTGACCGGCATCGGTGACATTCGGGTACTGACGGATGCCGGC